>JAUVRS010000262.1 GCA_030597505.1 Desulfobacteraceae bacterium | reverse complement strand
CGTATTCCTTCCCCTCCAGACGAACCAGCCCGGCTTTCTTGGCCTCCTGAAAAGATCCGTGTGTCTTCAAATCTTTATATGCCACGACTTCCGCCCGGATAAACCCCTTCTGCATATCGGAGTGTACCGCCCCTGCGGCCTCCAGAGCCGATACCCCTGCATCTATGGACCATGCTCTCACCTCGTCAGAGATGACGGTAAAAAAGGAAATACGATTCAGGATTTCATAGGAGCTTCTTATCACCCTGTCAAGGACAGATTCTTGAATATGATACGCTTCTTTGAATTCCTCTGCCTCTTCGGAAGACAGAGAACCGATCTCAAACTCAAGTCTGCCCCGCACCACTATTGGTTCAACGCCCCGAGGCTTTTGATCCCACACCGGCAATGCCTCATCCTCATCTCCGTTATTGATGACTACAAAAATCGGTTTTGCCGAAAGGAATGTAAACCCCTTGAGAAGAGTGTTGGATGCCAGATCTTGCCTGTTGCGGAGCGGGTCGCCCGTTTCAAGGCATTCGCAGCAGGATTTTAGCAACGGATATTCTTTTTCCCCGTCCTTTTTCCCCCGCTTTCTGTCCAGTTCAATTTTTTCAATCCTCTTTTCCGCCACCGCCAGATCAATCAAAACCATCTCTTCTTCGAGCGTGAAG
Organism: Desulfobacteraceae bacterium; assembly: GCA_030597505.1. Classification (GTDB taxonomy): domain Bacteria; phylum Desulfobacterota; class DSM-4660; order Desulfatiglandales; family Desulfatiglandaceae; genus JABMQV01. The sequence goes on along the minus strand of JAUVRS010000262.1, from coordinate 3,580 downwards.
AAGTCCAGTTCCGGGGTGGCAACAGAACCGGTTGATCCCTCAAAATTCCGGACCACCGCCAGAAGGGCGTCACATACCCGAACCTGATTCAAGACACCGTCTTCGGATTTCGAAGGGGAAGAACCGGGGATTTGGGATGGAAGCAGGTACTCAATTTTCGCATAGGTCGTCTTTTTTGGCTGATATATCCGGGTCAAAAAATCCATCCGTTCATCAAAAACCGTGACAGTGGCAATCCGTGGTCCCCCACGGGAGGGGCCTCTCCCCGCACCCTCCTTTTGTCCCCTTGCCCCTGACAAGGCTGAAAAGACGGTTGATTTGCCTGATTGCGGAAGTCCTATAATCCCTAATTTCATGGTTTAAACGCGCCGCCACCCCTTACATCCCGACCTTGCCCCTTTTCAACAAGACATAAATCGCTCCGGTCCCGCCATCGTAAGGCATGGCAGTTGAAAATGCCAGAACGATCTTTCTTACGGGACCTCGGTTCAGCCAGATAGGCAGTCGTTCCTTTAATACCGGAAGGTGGTTTTCCGAATTTAGGCCCCGGCCATGTACCACCAGGACACATCTCAAACCAAGCATATAGCTTTCACGGAGAAATCTATGGGTCCTTGCCTCGGCCTCCTGTTTTGTGAGCCCGTGAAGATCTACGTGGTCCTGCACCGGGAATTGGCCTTTTCTTAACTTCCCCATCAGTTTTCGGTCAAACCCACGGACAGACCCCTCGATATATTCATCGCTAAATGTGAAGTCCAGGTCAGCGGCTCCGCTGACAAGATCAGAAAGATGGGCCACGGCCTCCAGTTCATCATCGGGGGCCGAGTGGGGAGGCCAAATATTTATGTCGGTGCTGAGGCCGATCTTTTTCCTGGGGCCTTTGAGCGGTTCCACGCCCGACATGGCCTCCAGAAAATATCGAGTCGCATCGGGTTCTTTCTTTTGTTGAGGAGTTTCTTTCTCCTTATGTCCTTCAGCCCCCTCCCGTTCTTTTTTCTTTAAAAACGCCAGGGAATCAACCACAGGATTAAACACCTGGGGTTCTTGCTTTGCGGTCTTTTTACCGGATGCGGCTCTCTTTCTTTTTTTCCTGCGGGCCATCTTCTAAGACCTGTTCCTCATTTCTCTATAAACCGATGGAAATTAATCTTGCAATCAAAACCGAAATCTTATTATAAACAGTCTTCCTTGAGAGGTAAATTGTTAAATCCTGTATTTGCTAAAAATGAAATGGGTTGACGTTCTCTTTACCGGCTGCAAATGAGCTTACCCTTTGACAGTTCAGCCATTTGAGAGGACGTGGAAGATAATTCATGGCAAGGATCGATGATTACAAAAAGGCCGTTGAGCTGGGCAAAAAGGAATTATGCGACAAAGACCCCGGCCGAACAGCGGATCATGGCGGAGGTGACCTCGAAACCGACCCCCGGGGAAATCCCCGTTTGACCCTCGCTTTTCTGGGGAAAAAGATCGTTGTCACCTGGCCCGAATGTGGGGTTTCGTTTGCAGAATCTGAAGATGAAGTTCCAATTCAGCAACAGGTCCTGATCCTCCACTACCTGAACAGGGTTTCCGAATCAAAAATCCTTGACGAATGGATCGCTTATCAGGAAATCCCTGACGGTAAGTTCTATCTGGATGCCTTTTACAAAAGGGCAAAAAACCCCATGGTTCAAGCCTTTGGAGACAAACCGGAACTCCTTTTAAAACTTGCGGCCAAGGCATATGGTGCAACCCCGTCGGATCAGGGCGATGCGTCGGTTGTGGTCCAGGCATTTCCAAAGGTACCGATAGTTCTTATGATTTGGAGAGGGGACGATGAATTCCCACCCGAAGGGAACATCCTCTTTGATCGGAGCATCTCTCATTTCCTTTCTGCAGAGGATATCGCTTGGCTGGCCGGTATGATAATCTATCCATTGATGGGAATGGCGAAGAATTCTGAAAGATGAACTCTCAGAGTGATTATGTAAGAATCTAAAGATGTGAGGTGATGTCATGGTTTCTGAAAAACCCTTGGTTGGGGTGATAATGGGAAGCATCTCCGACAGGGAGGTGATGCAGGGATGCAGCGACCTGTTAAGTGAATTGTCTATCCCCCATGAGGCAAAGGTCCTCTCGGCCCACCGGACTCCTGATTTGACAAGAGAATTCGCTGTATCTGCTGCGGACCGAGGTATTGAGGTAATCATTGCCGGGGCAGGCTGGGCTGCCCACCTGGCCGGGGCCATCGCAGGACACACAACACTTCCGGTCATCGGTGTCCCCATTGACTCATCCCCTCTCAATGGCATGGACGCCCTTCTCTCCACCGTTCAGATGCCACCCGGCATACCCGTTGCCACCGTGGCCGTTGGAAGCGGCGGGGCAAAAAATGCGGCGGTCCTGGCGGCACAGATCCTGGCCCTCAAATACCCGTCAATTGACCAAAATCTCAAAAGCTATCGAAGGGGAATAACCGAAAAAGCTTCCCAAACAGTCCTCACTTGAACAAACCGGACAAAAGCGTCGGGGGATCCGTCATCCGCCTAGATCTTTCCGAAGGAATGGATAAAGCTGTAAAGAGGGCCAAAGACGTTCTCTTGTCCGGTGGACTGGTGGCTTATCCAACGGAATCTTTTTATGGTCTTGGAGCGGATGCCACAAATGACAGGGCCATCCGAAGACTATTTCTTGCAAAAAAACGAAAACCTGACCACCCTCTTCTGATCCTTATCCCCGCAGCAGATTCACTCGCTCGGTATGTGAACGCTGTCCCCCCTGTTGCCCGCCGGCTTATTGGTAAGTTCTGGCCCGGAGCACTGACCCTCATTTTTGAGGCAAGTCCGGAGATCTCACCTCTCCTGACCGCGGGAACCGGCAAAATCGGAATCCGCCTATCAAGCCATCCCGTGGCCACGGCCCTCGCCCGGGCCATTGGCAAACCCATCACCGGCACCAGCGCCAACATCTCCGGCGAGCCCGCCTGCCCCAGTGCTGGAGAGGTATTGTCTTCCCTTCAAGAAAAGGTGGATTTGGTCCTGGACGGCGGCAAAACACCCGGAGAAACCGGTTCCACCATCCTTGACGTGACGACTGCCCCCCCTCGGATCCTGCGGGAAGGCATGGTCCCCCTATCCGAGTTCGAAGGCCTGGTTGCGCTCGCCGAAACGAACGATGTCACACCTTAAAACCCCAGGGTCCTGAGACTCAAAACGTTTTCAGGTGAAAGGACGGTGGGAAAAATAGCCATTCTCGGACAGCCTCCGAGCGAATTGAAGATATCACAACCTTTTCAAACCCGAGTTGATGTCGGGCACTTTTTGGTATACAGACTGAAGGCAAGGGTTGTTTTGATTACCAGACGTATGTTGGAATTTCGGTAGATTGAACCATTTGGCAAGCTATGTTGCAATATTTACAAGCAAAAACCGGACACAATATATAGACATCAGAGCAGAAGTCCTTTTTCACTGCTCTTTACTTCAGTCCTGCTTCGCGCAAGGCATCGATATATCTATTTATTTCAGCTTTATTCTTTAGCATAGCGGATTTCTCGAATTTCTTGAGTAAAAATTCTGGCTGTATTCTAAGGATTTCT
>JAUVRS010000142.1 GCA_030597505.1 Desulfobacteraceae bacterium | reverse complement strand
GCCGCATTCAAAAGAAAAACTGAAACCATTCGTTTAAACCCGGTGTTCCTCCTGGGCCCTGCTGAGACCGGGCTCTACCCATTTTTCAGGGAGCCCTTGGGGTCAATCAAGGTGGAAATCCATTTTTCCCCGGAGAATGCGCGTCTAAAAACGATCCTTGGGGAGGCTGTTTTATATGTGGGTCATGACAGCGGCATCACCCATCTGGCAGCCATGCTGGGCACACCCACCGTTGCCCTCTTCAAAGAGACCCGTGTTGTTCAATGGCGGCCCCTCGGGCCATCCGTCATGGTAATCCGTCAGAAAAAAGCAGACCCAAACCTGATCAACAAGACCATCGAAACCGCTTTGTCTCTCCAACGTCAACTAACTATGGACAAATGACCACCGATCACTGTTTTTCCCCGTTCATTTTCGCTTGTCACGGGACCGCAGATCTCTTATAGTCCCTACGGAACATCTGATTATCTCTTGACCCTTTTTGAGACAGGAGGAAGCCATGGAATTGATAGAGGCAATTGTTGCGAGGGAAATTCTGGATTCCAGAGGGAACCCCACCGTAGAAGTGGAAGTGGGGTTGAGCGACGGCAGTGTTGCCAGGGCGGCTGTCCCCTCCGGAGCCTCCACGGGGAAATATGAGGCGGTCGAGCTGCGCGACAAACGGAGAAAGCGTTACAACGGAAAGGGGGTCCAGCAGGCGGTCGATAATGTAAACCAGATAATCGCCCCAGCCCTTTTTGAGATGGATGCCATCGACCAGCGGTTGATAGATCAAACCCTCATCGAATTGGACGGCACCCCCAACAAGAGCAAGCTGGGAGCCAATGCCATCCTGGGGGTCTCACTGGCGGTTGCAAGGGCCGCTGCTGGTTCGCTTTTTATGCCCCTTTACCGGTATCTCGGGGGAACAAATGCGTGTCTACTTCCCATGCCCATGATGAATATCCTAAATGGTGGCCTCCACGCGGCCAACAACATGGATATCCAGGAATTCATGATCATGCCCATTGGGGCCAGGACATTCAAGGAGGCGTTACGCATGGGGGCGGAGGTTTTTCATGCCTTGGCAAACGTCCTGAAGGAAAAAGGCTTTTCAACCGCCGTTGGTGACGAAGGGGGCTTTGCACCCGACCTCAAAAATGACGAACAGGCCCTTGAGATGGTCCTGGCGGGTATCAAGAGGGCGGGTTATCGGGCAGGCAAGGATGTGGTGCTGGCCCTGGATCCTGCCGCTTCGTCGTTTTACAAGGGCGGTAAATATGTGTTTTCCAAATCAGATCAGTCCGTCAGAAACGGCGCCCAGATGGTGGACTTCTACGCGGACTGGGTCGACCGTTTTCCCATACATTCCATCGAAGACGGTCTTGACGAAAATGACTGGAAACACTGGAAAGAAATGACCAAAAGGCTTGGGGACCGTATCCAGATCGTCGGGGACGACCTCTTTGTGACCAACACCAAACGCATTGCCAGGGGAATCAAAGAGAAATCAGCAAACGCCGTATTGATCAAACTAAACCAGATCGGGACTCTCACAGAGACCCTTGAGGCCGTCCGGATGTCCCACAGGGTGGGTTGGAATGCCGTCATTTCTCACAGGTCGGGTGAAACAGAGGATACGTTTATTGCGGACCTCGCAGTGGCAACCGGAACCGGACAGATAAAGACCGGCTCTTTATCCAGATCCGAAAGGGTGTGCAAATACAACCAGCTGCTCAGGATCGAAGAAGACCTTGGTGAGGCCGCTGAATTCGGGTGGAAACTGTAGGATTGATGATTTGTGATTGATGATTGACGATTGAATGGTTTTGACCGAAATTGAAAGGAACTGACGAATGGCATACGATTCAACAAAGGACCAGGTCCTTGAGACCTGGGAAAATGAAGAAACAGGTTTGACCATATCCATACACCGGTACGGCGATGGTGACCCAAAGCTCCAGATCGGACCCCGAATATATGTAAAAAAAGACGGCAGCAAGAGCACCACAAAAACAGGCCGGCTTTCAATCGACGATATCCTCTGGTTCGACGAAATCATTGAAGAGGTGAAGGAAAAGATGAGCGGGCATTTCCTTGAAGGGACCTAGGAGGCTGACCCCAGCACCATCTTCATTGAAAGAGCTCTTCGAAACACCGGAGTTTCCATCTTTTTGACTCCTTTCCACCCCTGCCCGGGATCTTGGCATCACGGAAAAACCTTAGGAGGTTGTCCGAGAATGAGATAGTTTTTTCAAGATCAAGCCTACCGCCCGGAGGGGAAGGCGAAAACTATAACCACAGGAATACATAAAAGTATTTCGAGGATTATAATTTGAGCCTGACGCAGAGATTGGGAAAAATAGCCATTCTCGGACAGCTTCCTGGGGTATCCAAAAGGCCGTTGACGGGACTTGTCCTTGAGGAAGCCCCTGGGAACATGCCGCCCAAACCGTTGAATCGTCAAAATAGAGAGGTGTGTGCCAACACAATTTCCCCTGCAATTTCGGGTAATTTTGGCTGATATTTTAAGGCAATCACCCCGACCCACCTATAAAGACCGACACGCGGATCTCACAGATCCAAAGGTTAACAAGAAGGTTAACGAGGGAGAGCAAATTGGAGCAGATAATAAAGGAGGCCCTGATCGATATCGTGGGCCAGACAAATTTTACCGATCAATTGATCGACATGATCTCTTATTCCTACGATGGTTCCGATCACAACCATCGGCCCGAGGCGGCCGTGTGGCCCGTCACCACAGAGCAGATTTCAGAAATCATGATCCTTGCCAATAAGCATTGCTTTCCGGTCATCCCGCGGGGGGCCGGAACCGGTCTTGCCGGGGCGGCAATTGCGGCCAAAGGCGGTCTGGTCCTGGATCTGTGCCGCATGAACACCATACTGGACATCCGGATCGCAGATCGTCTGGTTGTGGTGCAACCCGGGGTGGTTTACGCGGATCTCGAAAAGGCGTTGGCCCCGCACGGGTTTTTCTTCCCCCCGGATCCGGCCAGCGGCAAGGTCTGCACCCTTGGCGGCAACGTGGCCACAAACGCCGGAGGCCTTCGGGCGGCAAAATACGGGGTCACCAAAGACTATGTCATGAGACTTGAGTTGGTTTTGCCGGATGGCAGGACTATGCGCACCGGCTCGCAATGTATGAAGTCAGCGTCCGGGTATGATTTGGCACGGCTCTTTGTGGGTTCCGAGGGAACCCTGGGCGTGATTACCGAGATAACCCTCAAGATCAACCCCAAACCTCTGGCCTTTCGCACCGGAGTGGGCTCTTTCGGCAGCCTGAAAGACGCTGGTCAGGCCGTCACCGATATCATGCACTCGGGGATCATCCCCTGCGTTCTTGAGCTGATGGACGAAAACACCATCAGGGTTCTTCGGGAGCGCGCCAACGCTGATTTGCCCGAAGCCGCGGCCCTGATCCTGGTCGAAACAGACGGCTATACCGAGGAAGAGGCATCTTTTCAGATGTCAAAAGTGATGGACAAATTCAGGAAAAACAACGCAACCCATATCAAAAAGGCCGCCTCGGCCAGCGAGGTTGAGGAGTTGTGGCGGATTCGAAAGGCAACCGGCAGCACAGCCGCCCAACTCCGCACCAACCATGCCACAGAGGATGTGGCGGTACCCATGTCACGGGTGCCCGATCTCCTGACCGGCATTGCAGCCATTGTCAAAGATTGCGACTTGCCCTTTGTCATCTTTGGCCACGCCGGTGACGGGAACCTTCATCCCAAGATCATGTACAACGGTTCAGACCCGGACCAGCAAAGACGCTTTGATGAGGCAGTGGGCGAGATCTTTAAGCTAACTTGCAGCCTCGGGGGTACGCTGACGGGTGAGCATGGCGTTGGTCTGGCCAAGGCGTCATATATGAGTCTGGAACATGATGCGGTCGCCCTCGACCTGATGCGGTCGTTCAAAAAACTGCTTGATCCAAACAACATTCTGAACCCGGGCAAAATGGATCTTGAGGCGTGATACGGGGTGCCAAACAAATTATGCCGCGAAAAAAAATCCCAAATCCCATTGCCTGGGTTGCCATCCTGGGTCTTTTTGTCTCGCTGGTTTCGTGTGCCACCAATCCCGTAACCGGTGAAACCCAGCTCATGCTCCTCTCCGAACCCCAGGAGATTGAGCTGGGCCGTCAGACAGACTCACAGATTGTCAAAGAATACGGAATCTATAAGAACCCATCACTGACATCGTATATAGCAGACCTTGGCAAACGGTTGGGGAGGCTCTCTCATCGACCGGCTTTAGCTTACCACTTCAAGATTCTGGATTCTTCTGTGGTGAATGCCTTTGCCGTACCCGGCGGCTATGTCTACTTCACGCGGGGAATCCTGGCCTATTTGAACACCGAGGCCGAACTGGCAGGTGTCATGGGCCATGAGATCGGCCACATTACGGCCCGTCACTCCGCCCAGCAGTACAGCAAGGCCCAACTGGCCCAGGTCGGACTGGGCGCGGGCATGATCCTGTCCGATATATTCAGGGATTTTTCAAACCTTATCCAGGCAGGTGTGGGGATGCTCTTCCTCAAGTTCAGCCGGGACAACGAACGACAGGCGGATGATCTGGGTGTGGAATATTCCAGCAGGGCCGGGTATGACGCGGCCCATATGGCCAATTTTTTTAAAACGCTCGAGCGAATGAACCCCAAAAAAGACCAAAGCGGTTTGCCCGACTGGTTTTCCACCCATCCAAACCCTGTGGACCGCATAGGGGCTGTTCAACGAAAGGCCCGAGAATGGCAGCGCGAACTGGGCCTCAAAAATCTCAAGGCAAACCGGGATCAGTATCTAAAACATATCGATGGCCTGGTCTTTGGTGAAGACCCCCGTGAGGGTTTTGTTGAACACCATATCTTTTACCACCCCCTGCTTCGTTTTCAATTCCCTGCCCCCTCAAAATGGACCCTCCAAAACACCCGCACCATGGTCAGAATGGCTGCTCCCAAAGAAAAAGCTCTCCTCATATTTACCCTCTCACCCAATGGTTCCCCCGAAGAGGCCGCCCGGGGGTTTGTGAGGCAATCCGGGGCCCGTGTGGCTGATTCCGGACGTACAAAAATAAACGGTCTTCCCGCTGTTTGGCTGACCGGGAGCCTGAACACCCGCCAGGGGGCACTGGGGGTAATGGCCTATTTTATTCAAAAAGAGAATCAGGTCTTTTTATTCTATGGCTTTTGCGGGGCAGATCGGTTTAACGGGTATGTCCCCACCTTTGAGGCCACCATAAAGGGGTTCAAAAACCTTACAGACCCCAAAAAAATCAATGTCAACCCCGATCGCATCCGGACCGTCCCTGCACCCCGGAGCGCGTCCATGAGGCAGGTGCTCGAGGCCCCGGGCGCGCCCAGGGCCAAACGGGACGAATGGGCGATCATGAACGGGATGCGCCTGGAAGAACAGATACGGTCCGGGACACTTGTCAAGATAATACGGAAAGGACGTGTGTATTAGTACCTTATTACCTAGTTTTCTGTCACAAAAAACAAAAGAATCGTTATATGGTATCAGTTATCAGTTGTCAGTTATCAGTAACAGCATATCGATACTAATTTATCTTCCTTAGGGATTTGCTGAGACCTACGAGCATCGCCGAGAGATCTTTTGTTTTCTGGATCCATTTTTTGCCAACTGCTGGTTCAATATAATCAATATCAATACCAATATAAATTTGTGTTCTTAATTCTCCACAAGAACCTTTTGAATATTGCAGAAACCTGGCAAAATCTTTTTTTGAATCTCGTTCCACACCCTCTGCAATATTGCTTGGTATTGATAACGCAGACCGGGTAATCTGATCACGAAACCCAAAATCTTTAATATCTTGAAAATGTTTATACAAATCTGCACATAATCGTGAAGACCTTTTCCATACTTCCAAATCCTCAAATTTCAAAATAACCTCCAGTGCTGACAACTGACAACTGATAACTGACTCCTACAACTTCATCTTTGGGTTGCGGGTATCCCGCCTTAGATTCTTACCTAATCACCCTGAGCGCCTGAGCGTTCATCTCTCACAATTTAAATGTATCTGCTCAATATTGGTGGTCTCGTAAGAAGTCAAATAACTCAAGACTTGGACCCATGCACTTGAATTGAAATTGAAGCTAACGGCTGACAATAATTCGCGATGTCTAAATCCAAGAAAAAACCCCCCTTCCCTGTTTAGAGGGAAGGGGGGTTTTTTCTTGGGAATCAAACAAGCGATGTCCCGATGTTGTGATTTTTCTGTTTAGAAAGTGATCTGGAACTGAACACCGTAGACAGCAAATTTGCCCATGTTTGTGTTGGTACCATCACCCATTTTATATTTTCCATCATCATACCACATAAATTCGGGTCTGATACTAAAGCCCTTGGCCAGGCTGATCGGGATACTAAAACCGATCATCTGGGTCTTGGCGTCTTGGTCTTGGTCCAATGAGTTTTTGCTTGTAGATTTCTGCTGACCAAAGATAAAGTGCGGGGTAACTGGTCCAAACTTGTAATAGAGGTCTACCCAGTAGGCCCAAGTCTCGGCATCTTTAACTTGATTGTTAACGATCGTGGCATTTGCGAGTCCTAAACCTGATCCTGAGGGGCTGCCGCCCATACCCATGCGGGTATTGCCCATGTTTTTGCCCCAGTTTCCTTCAACGGCAACGCCAAAGGGACCAAACCCGGCCCTGGCGCCTATTGAACCGGCAAAGGTCCTGACCTTATCGTCAACGCCCGTTGTGAGCCCGTCAACATTTTTTTCCTGCCACAGGACCGAGGGATAGAGCCTGACCGGACCAAAGTGGAGAGGAACACCTATGTCGATTCT
>JAUVRS010000086.1 GCA_030597505.1 Desulfobacteraceae bacterium | reverse complement strand
TTTCCTTCCTGGCGTTTCTCTTTGCCCTGGTGATAGGGGCTTTTGTGGCGCCCTGGGGCAACAGATCTTTTAAAGATCTCATCTTTCGCATAGCTGAATCAGAGGCTAACGTGGGGATCAAGGAGCGTGTTTTCTCCGAGCCCTTTGACAACGTCGTATTTTATGTCAACAGATACTCGAGTCGGGAAAAACTTCTGAAGGATGTTTTTGTGGTGGACAGACGTGAAAAGGGAATGACAAGTACCATTGTGGCCGAAGAAGCGCGAATCCTTTTGCAACCTGATGAAAGAATCATAACCCTTCGTTTTTTGAGAGGCACCATTTTTTTGGTGGAGAAGGATTTGAAGTCAGCCAGGACCATAGGGTTTGAGAGCTATGACCTGAGTATCAGCCTGAAGGATATCATGGCCGGTCTTGCCGCCAGAAAGAAGAAACCGCACGAACTGTCGGTGGGAGAGCTCCTGAAACAGCTTGATGAAGTGCCGAAAGGTGAATCAAGATACAATGCAATAATGAGAGAGCTGGTTGAGAAGGGTTCGATGCCGTTGGCTGTATTTCTCATGGGGGTCATCGGGGTGCCGCTTGGGGCACGTTTGCGGGCACGGGGGCGTTCAGCGGGAATTGGTCTGAGCCTGGCGGTTTTTTCTAGCTACTATCTGTTCCTTGCGGGTATGAGAAGTATCTGTTCATCCGGGATTCTCTCTCCGGCAATCGGTGTGTGGATCCCTGTTTTTTTTCTGCTGATCTCCTGCGTTTATCTCTTAAAGCGCACGGCAGAGGAACGGCCCATCAATTTTTTTGCAGACCTGAAAAAAAAGACAGCTTGAATAGAACCACCTGAATAGAATCAGGATAGATGGGGACATTAGCAAAATATTTTTCAAGAGAATTTCTCAAGCTGTTTGGGCTTATTGAGTTTGTGTTCATTTCCATGTATTTGCTTATCCAGTTTATCCTGTCACTCGACGACTTTGTGGAGGCCAATGCCCCATATTCCCTCATGGTGGCATACTTGTTCTATAATATCCCTATGATTGTGATCCAGCTTGTACCGGCGGCGACGCTCATATCAGTCATCGTGATGTTCTGCCTGATGGACAAAAACAACGAGATCACTGCCATGAAGTCATGTGGTTTGAGCATCCTCAAGATTTCCCTGCCGACGATCATTGTCTCCATTGTCGTTTCAATCGGTGTATTTCTTGTCTCTGAGTTAATTGTTCCCTATTCCAGTGCCAAAGCCAACGAGATATGGCAGGTAAAACTGAATAAAGGCGGTAAGAAAGGTTTTTATGGTCAGAATAATATCTGGTACAGAGGGGACCATGCCATCTATTGGATCAGGCATTTTGATGCCGGAAAAAAGACCATGGAAGACCTCACGTTATATTTTTTTGATGATTCTTTTGGGCTGACAAAAAAGATAGACGCGAGATGGGGTATTTGGACCGGGGACAGGTGGGAGATCCGCCAGGGAATGGTCCAGGAGGTTGAAGGTGATAAGGAGTATGACTTGCAGAAATTTGACAAAATATACCTGACACTCCCTGAAAGGCCGGAGGATTTTACCCGGACCCAGAAAAAACCTGAAGAGATGAGCTATTGGCAATTGAAACGATACGCAAAACGAATTCAAGAAGAAGGGTATGATGCCACGGAGTATTCGGTGGATATGAATGTGAAACTGGCCTATCCCCTGATCTGTGTGATACTGGTTCTTATCGGAATCCCCCTGGCCCTGGGAGCAAAAAAGGGTGGGGCGCCGGTGGCTATATTCCTCGGGATTGTCGTCTGTTTTTTTTATCTCATAATGCTTGGTGTGTCTCGGTCCCTCGGGCTTTCCGGGTTCTTGCCTCCAGAAGTTGCAGCATGGTCGGCAAACCTCGTCTTTCTGCTGTTGGGGATTTATTTGATGATTCGTTTGGAGACATAATGGGTCAAATGCCTCTCTACTATTTTCTTTTCGTCTTTGGCGCGGGTTTTGCTCTGTCTGCTGCTTTGACCCCTGTTGTGAGAAGACTGGCAATGAAAACAGGCCAAGTCGCCGCCCCCAGGGCCGGCCGCTGGCACAAGAAAGATACGGCGGTATTGGGTGGCGTGAGCATATTTTGTGTCACGATGACGGTGTGGCTGGCAGGTGCCGGCTACTCGGGGTGGATCACATACGGTCATCCATATCTTCCCCTGATGGCGTGCGCGGGTGGCGTGTTTGGGCTGGGTCTGGCAGATGATATCTTTAACATTTCCCCGCAGCATAAGCTTGCCGGCCAGATTGTCATCACTTCTGTTTTGATGTTCTTTGGTTTTCGTCTGGGATGGACCGATTCCGAAACAATAAACCTCCTTTTGTCAATCCTGTGGGTTGTGGGGATCACCAATGCCTTTAACCTCCTGGACAACATGGATGGCCTCTCGGCTGGAATCGCCTTTATAGCAGGGGCCTTTCTGTTCCTCTTTATCTACCTTAACCCGGGCTATAGTGGTTTTTCGGGGCCGGTGCTTCTGATGAGCGCGGCGTACCTCGGGGCAATCCTGGGTTTTCTCATTTACAATTTCAATCCGGCTTCCATCTTTATGGGGGATGCGGGGAGCCTTTTCATTGGTTTTATGCTGGCCTCCCTGACCATGATCGGGAGTCCGCCCCAACAGGCGGGGAGGGGCTATGTGAATCTGCTCTCGGTCATCGCCATCCCAATCCTTCTCCTCTTTATCCCCATTCTGGATACAGGCTTTGTAAGTCTCATGAGAAAGCTGTTTCATCGCCGTATTTCCCAGGGGGGACGTGATCACTCTTCCCACCGGTTGGTGGCGGTCGGTTTTTCCGAAAGAAGGGCGGTTCTGATATTGTATGTCTTCTCTATCCTATCCGGGCTTATAGCCCTTTCCATTATCCGGTTTGGAGCTGGCGTCAGCCTGGTAATTATTGCGCTGTATCTCCTTTTCATTTTGTTTTTCTGGATCTATCTGGCAAAGGTCAGGGTTTATCCCGAAGAAACTATGGCATCGGATGGCAAAACGGGAGTTTTTACACCGGTTCTTATCAAAATCACATACAGGAGGAGACTTTTTGAGGTCCTGCTGGATCTGGTCTTGATCACCGTAGCCTACTACACCGCTTATCTTTTGCGGTGTGAAGGAGACCTCGGGCTCAACTTCGATTTTTTTTTAAAATCCCTCCCCATCGTGATCGCTTGCCAGATCCTGGCATTCTACGTTTTTGCCGTTTATAGAGGGGTGTGGGAAAAAACCAGCCTCAGAGACCTTGTGGGTTATATCAAGGCCATTACCGCGGGGAGCATCGTGCCCATGCTCATCCTTCTTTTTGCCTACCGGTTCTACAGTTTCTCCCGAGCAGTTTTTGTTATATACTGGGGTTTGATGCTCATACTGGTATCCTTGTCAAGGCTGTCCTTTCGCCTGCTGGACGAAGGGGTGAGAAAAACAAACCCGGAGGGGCAGCCGGTTCTTATCTATGGTGCCGGTCTCGGAGGTCAGATGGCCCTCAGGGAGATAGAGACCAACCGGGAACTGGGGCTCACGGCCGTGGGGTTTATGGACGACAATCCCGGGATAAAGAGAAGAAAAATCAGAGGTTACCCTGTCTTTGGGGGAGAGGAAGATCTGGAGAAAATCGTTAAGAAATATCTGGTTAAACAGATTATTGTTTCGTTTAAAGAGGATAGCCACAAAAAGAAAAAGGTTCTCACGACTTTGTGCAGGGACATGGGCGTGCAGGTAGACGTCAAGGAAATGAAACTGGTTATCAGTTAGGACCAGAGGGGAGCCGGTAAAAATATTATATGTCCGGTATAAAAAATAAGGGCCCCAGGATCGAAGAAATGGGGGAATTTGCGTTTATTCGCTCGGTTCAGGAGGGTTGCCATTTTTCCCCAAAGAAACTGATAAAGGGGATTGGCGATGATTGTGCGGTTATCGGGCCTTATGAGGACAGGGTTTTTTTGATTAGCACCGACCTGCTTGTTGAAAATATCCATTTTGTCCTGGGAAAGATCCAGCCCGAACATCTCGGTGAAAAGGCCGCGGCAGTAAACCTGAGCGATATTGCGGCTATGGGGGGGACCCCTCTTCATTTGTTTATGTCATTGGCCATACCACCCGCAACGGAAGTTGTGTTCTTACACTCCCTATACCGGGGCATCAAGACCATGTGCAGACGTCATGGCACCAATATCCTGGGCGGCGACACATCCGCCTCACCAAATGGGCTCACCATAAACATTACCGTGATGGGGGAGGCCCAAGGGGATGAGGTACTGTTCCGGCAAGGGGCCAAAGAAGGAGATAAGATATATGTGACGGGTACCCTGGGAGATTCGGCCGCCGGGCTGAAATTGATCAAAGGGGAGTTGTCTGCGCCGGCACCCCTTGCCTTCGCCCTGAAGAAGGCCCACAATAGACCCGTGCCCCAACTTGAAGCCGGTCGTGTTATCGCACAGTCTCGATGGGCCTCTGCCATGATAGACGTGAGCGATGGTCTCTTGTCCGATCTGGGCCATATATGTGAGGCAAGCGGAGTGGGTGCACTCCTTTTTAAATCAAAGGTGCCTCTCTCCGAAAACCTAAAGGCCATGGCAAGAGCCGGCAATTTTGACCCGTACGAATTGGCCCTGTCGGGAGGAGAAGACTACCAACTGCTGGTAACGGTCCCCGGTGAAAATACAGCGCAGTTTGAAAAGATTTTTCAAGGGGGAAGTCCCTGCCGGGTCTATTGTTTGGGAGAGATCACCGGGGGAAAGGGTATCCAAATCGTGAGACATGATGGTGTTAGGGAAACAATGAAGGTTTCAGGTTTCAACCACTTTAAAGAGGCTTGATCGGGCCGGAAGAACCAGGAAACCGTTTGATGGTGCGGTCAACGATTCGCTTAAACATTTCAGCCCCCTCCTTATCTATCTTCAATATCCCTGCCGATAATCTCAGGAAATCGAGGAAATGATTGTCACACCCCAAAAGATGAGTATAGGGACCGCCCTGTCCGCGCCCCGAGTGCTCTCTGATGATTGTTGAGAGATTCGCCGAGAAAATCTCAAACTGCCTCCTAAACGATGCCGATTTTAGAAGATCCGTGTGGTTCATTTCCACAAGCTTGAGAAGGGGGTAGGCGTTTGCCCGGGGGTTCAGTTTGGTGACAAAGAAGGGATATGTCTCGAAGAAGGATTCTTTGGTGAAAATAGTGGAGTTTTCATTTTGGGAAATCAACCCGAGAAGTCTTGGACCCCACCCCGTGAGTTTTGGAATGGGGTTAATTGTCCAGCTTGAATATTGGAATGCGTCAAACCCGTCGGCAAGGTGGAGCCAAAATCGCCGGACGCTGATGGGCAGCTTATGAAACACGCTTGCCTCCGGGCACAACTCTCGCCGGCATTTGTCCCCGTAATGAACACGATGCCGGAGATCTCTTCCTTGGTTCAGATTTGGATGAAGCAGGCATCCCACCAAACAATGGTTTTTATCGAGATACCCAAGGGCCCAGCAACTAAATCCGCTAATGGGTGAAATCGCACCCCGCCTCCCAGAAAATTCGTTGGTGTTTTCCCTTAGAATTCGCTTGATGATGTTTATGTACTGAACATGTTCATAACCTGCAGGGCGGATGGGAGGACAGCACGCAAAACAGCTTTTCCCGGTATCAGGGAGACACAGGGTGGGGTTGGTCATGTCCTTATAAGCCTTTGCCGGCGTTTTCGGGCCAGTTCGCGTTTGTCTACCACTTCATCTGACTCATCAATGATTTCTCGACCCAGGAGCTCCTCCAGGATGTCTTCCAGGGATATCAGCCCTGCAAGTCCCCCATATTCGTCAAGAACAACAAATAGATGTTGTCTTAATTCCAGAAATTCAGCCAGGACCGTATTCAATTTGGCCGTCTCCGCCACAAAGTGGACCGGCAGCATAAGTTCTGTCAACGGGGTTTCCTTCCTGCCATCCGCATGTGCAATGAAGAGCTCCTTTGTAAGTACGATCCCCACCACATCCTCTATATCCTGATCGTATACAGGCACCCGACTATGCTCCCATTTTGCGGCAACCCTGCCGGCTTCTTCCACAGTCAGGTGTTCGCTAAGGGAAAAGATAACGGTCCTTGGGGTCATGACATCCTTGACCAATTTTTTTTGCAGCGTCAATATCCTTTCAATTGCCAAATCCTGATACGAAGTAATCCCCCCGCTCTGCCGGCTTAGACGGGCCATGGTCCGGATCTCTTCGCCTGTTATGGTCTCTTCGGTCTTCCCCCGGGAAATCAGACGTGTCATCAGGGTACTCACCCATATGATCGGGGACATAAAACCCACAAGCGCCCTCAGGGGGTATGTGACAAAAGGGACTAGGGATCTGCTGTAGACAACCCCGGCAGTCTTGGGGATAATTTCTGAAAACATAAGGATGGCCAGAGTGAAGGCGGCGGAAAAATATCCCAGCCATTCATGGCCAAATACGGCAGTTGCCGCGGCGCCTGCAAAGGCCGCCCCCGCCGTGTTGGCAATGGTGTTGAGGGCCAGTATTCCGGCAATGGGACGTTCAACGTTCCGCCTCATTTTTCTAAAAATCTTTCCCGCGGGTTTTCCTGCTTCCACCATGCCCTCAATGTGACTCACGGGTACAGAATAAAGGACGGCTTCAAACAGGGAGCATCCAGCCGAGATAAGAATGGCAAAACTTACTGCAATGACTAATTCTGTCATCGGTCGTTTAACCTCGTATCTGGTTTTCTAATTTTTTTAGTTCTTGGGGGGTGTTTATATTAAAAAAGGAGCTTAATTCCGGATCAAATTGCCGTATTTCATTTTCATCCACATAGCGGACCGACACTTCGGGGAAAAATCGAAAGACCTGGTATTGGTGGGCATCAATGAGAGATCTGATGGCAGGGATGCAGGTGGTTCTGTATAGCGCGTGAAGGGCCTCCATTTGACCTGAAATCCGGGGGACCACCGCATCAAAACCCTCTTTACATTCCACCATATACCGCAAAAGCCTTGCATTGAGGGAAGGCATGTCGCAGGCCACAAAGAAGGCTGCCTCCTTGGAGACGGCCGTCAACCCGGTGAGGATCCCGCCCAAGGGGCCCAAGCCCGCTATGAGATCCTCATATACGGGGAGTCCCAGATGAGAGTACGAATGGGGCGTGTTGGTGATAATGATCAGCTCCTCAAAAAGTGATCCCATCACCGAAAGGACCATTTCAATCAATGGGATGCCATTGACCGTTTCAAAGGCCTTGTTCTTTCCGTAGCGAGTGCTTTTGCCACCCGCAAGGATAACACCCGAAACGTCATTGATTGTCTTCATAGGACATGATAATAATTCCACGGGGTTTCCGGTTTTAAACATCCCGCGTGGCAAGGGCTAGTTATCCCAATTCTGCAAAAAATAACGGCCATTGTCAAGAAACGGCCACCTCTTTTTGCACAAAGTAATAAACTGATGGCACTTCAAGAACTCATGCTTTATGCAGGCCTTACATCCCCTTCAGAATTACATGACTGCATTTCTTCAAAAGTCGGGGAATACGGAACATAAGGAGTGTTCAAATCAGAACCCCGTGATCCTGCGTGCATGGGTGTATATGTGGTTTGTATCTCCTGCCAAGTCTATAAGGGTGATATTGTAAAATTTGGCTGCTTCAACTGCGTTTGAGGTGGGTCTGGATATGGCTGCAAAGAGTGGATATCCGGCCCTCGCTGTTTTGAGTATCATTTCAAGGCTGGCCCGGCCGCTTGAAACCACCACTTTATCTTCGGTAGCAGTCCCGCTGAGAAGCGCAGCGCCTATAACCTTGTCCAATGCATTATGACGACCCATATCTTCACAGCAAAAGATGGGGTCGCCATGGGCGGTGAAAAGGGCGGCGGCATGAGCCCCGCCTGTTCTTTTGTAGAGCGGTTGAAGCCCCTTGAGTTTGAGCGGAAGATTTTTGAGGACATTCATTGAAAACCGATGCCTGCTCTTTACCCGCTTCAGTCCCGCCTCCACATTGGAATAATTCTCTTTTCCACAAATGCCGCAACTGGAATATGAAACCCGAGCGGTTGCTTTGGGAAGGTGACGCGCCCGGTCCGATGAAATCAATACCCTGGCCTCTATGAGTTCCCCCTGATTGCCGTTTGAATTCCGGGAGATCACGCATTCCTGAATCTGGTCGGTACGGGTTATAAGCCCTTCTGTAAAGACAAACCCTGTTACCAGTTCCCGGATCATTTGAGGGGTGAACATTAACAGGGTATGGCTCTGGCCGTTGATGATGATTTCCAGAGGTGTTTCGACGATGAGGTCGGTCGTTTGAGGGGAGATGTTATCCCCCGCCTGGGTAAAAGAACGAAAGGTCTTATGCGTTTTATGGTTCTTCATAGCTCATCAGGAAAATGCTAAAATTCAACGCCCCACCATCGCTATTTGGTGAGTCAGGGGAAAATAGTATGGTTGACTATTTTTTGAACTCAGGTCTTCTTTTTTCCAGAAAGGCAGAGATTCCCTCCCGGGCTGCATCTGTGCACGCGATTTCGCCAAACCCATTATAGCAGATTTCCAAGGCCTCGGAAAGGGTTCTTGCAGCGGCACCGTCTTTAACGGTCTTTGCTGCGATCGAGACCGCCTCCCCGCTCAGCGGCAGTTTCCCGGCTATGGGTTTGGCTGGGATGGTTATTTCTCCGATGTCCACACTCCCTTCGGGTATGGTTTCGATGTTTTCCTTAAGATTTTTTACCTCTTTTATAGCCACGCGGATCAGCTCAGAATAGTCATCCACGGTTTTCTGGACCATCCCGATGTCCGAGGCTTCTTTTGCGTTGATGGGTTTTCCCAGACAGATCATTTCATGAAAGAGTGATGCTCCCCGAGGCCATTTCCGGTAAGGAACAACGCACCCGCCAATCCCGGGGAGGATCCCGAGGGTTATTTCCGGAAACTGAAATCTGGCATTCTTGGTGGCCACTATACGGTGACACCTGATCGCCACTTCCAACCCCCCTCCCAATGCCAGTCCATTTACGGCCGCAACCAAAGGTTTTTTTATCCGGTCCATAAACACCTGGACCTTGGCGCATTCCCTGGTGTATTGAATCGCGGCCTCCCTGTCACCCAGCATACTCGGGAACTTCCCGATGTCGGCACCGGCTGAAAAGGCG
>JAUVRS010000076.1 GCA_030597505.1 Desulfobacteraceae bacterium | reverse complement strand
TGGAAAGAAGGTGATGATCTCCCCACCCTTAACTACGAACCCGCCTCCGAGATTATGGAGATTCCGCCCGGTGATCGAGGATATGGCGCCTCCAAGATCATAACACGCGATAGTGAAACAACAGGAGCATGAGATGGGAAGGCAGCTGAAATTCCATATATTTAGATACAACCCGGAGGACCCGAATTCCGTTCCCCACACGGATGATTTTGATATTGAAGAGACAGGAAGCATGACCATTTTTATCGCCCTTACACGCATAAGAGAGGAACAGGATCCCTCGCTCCAGTTTGATTTCTGCTGCCGGGCCGGGATCTGCGGTTCATGTGCCATGGTTATAAACGGGAGACCGGGGCTGGCCTGTAAGGCCCTCACCAAAGAACTGTCTGATGAGATCACCCTCATGCCCCTTCCGGTTTTCAATCTGGTTGGGGACCTCTCCGTGAATACGGGCACCTGGTTTCGTTCCATGAACGAAAAGGTGAGTTCATGGATTCACACGGACGGCACCCTTGATTCGAATGTCCAGGAAGAGAGGATGGAGAATGAGCTTGCCGAAGAAATCTATGAACTGGAACGGTGTGTGGAGTGTGGCTGCTGTGTGGCGGCATGCGGGACGGCCAACATGCGGGATGATTTTGTGGGGGCCGTGGCTCTAAATCGTATTGCCAGGTTTATGCTTGACCCGAGAGACCAGCGAACCGAAAAGGAATACTTTGAAGTAATCGGAACAGACGAAGGGGTCTTTGGGTGTATGGGACTTCTTGCCTGCGAGGACGTTTGCCCAAAAGATCTCCCCCTCCAGGACCAGCTTGGCATCTTGCGCCGAAAGATGGGATGGAACGCTCTTAAACAACTTTTCAAGATCAAATAGTAGGCCTTTTTTCACCTTCAGACGCTTGCCTTTTTGAGAATCTTACCAATCGGTTTAAAACCAAAGGTGTTTGTCAATTCTTCGACAAAAAATGGACCGGACATTTCGTAAAGACATCCTGGACTCAAATGATTTTGTCATAACCATGGAGCTGGTCCCCGGCGAACAATCAAGGGGGCGCCCTGTGGATACGGTAATGGCCATTGCATCCGATGCCCTTGAGGATGGCAGGGTTTCAGCGGTGACCATCACGGATAATCCGGGAGGACACCCTGCTCTGAGCCCGGACGTCTTGGGTGAAGAGATTGTCAGGAGCGGCATGGATGTCATTGTACATTTTGCCTGCAGGGACGAAAACCGGGTCGGTCTTGAAAGTAGAGCCCTTCAGCTGGGGCTTTTGGGGATACAGAATATTCTGGCATTGACAGGGGATTTTTCGGGAGAGGGGTTTGCCGGGCAAGGGGCCCCGGTGTTTGACCTGGATTCTGTTAGCCTCCTGACCATGTTAAGGATGATGGACGAGGGGACCCTTACCCCGAAAGACAAGGAAGAGTTTTTTACAGGGTGTGCTATTTCCCCTTTTAAACGGACCGAGCCAGAATGTATGGGCCAGTATCAAAAACTGCAAAAAAAGGTCTTGGCCCAGGCAAGTTTTGCGATCACCCAGGTGGGTTATGATGTCCGGAAATTTCATGAACTCCTTTGTGTACAAAGGGACTGGGACATGGAGGTCCCAACCCTGGGCTCAGTCTATGTCCTTGCCCCCGGCGCAGCACGGGTTATGTACCAAGGCAAGATCCCCGGGGCAGTGGTCACCGAGAAACTGCTGGGGATTGTTGAGAATGAATGGGAGGACAAGAAAAAAGGGCACGCCGATGCCATCGAACGTTCGGCCCAGCTGGCCGTTATCCTCAAAGGCCTGGGGTACCGGGGAGCACATTTCGGCGGCATACACAAGGGTTTTGAGACCTTGTCGCGCATCCTTGACCGGATGGAGGAGATCGAAGAGAGGTGGCAGGAATTTTTGCCTGGCTTCGATTTTCCCCAGGAAAATTCCTTCTATTTATACCGCCGGGATCCGGATACGGGGATATGCAGTGAATTGTTGAACCCCAGAGGGAAAAGGTGTTCCAATTGGGAGAAGATAATGTTTCAGTTTTTCCGTGGGATACATTATGCTTTTTTTCGGCATACTGCCCCGTTTGCCTCTCAATACCGAATGATTTGCGTTTGGCTGGATAAGGGGCGGTTTCGGAATTCCCTAATAAGGATTCTGGAGACTATCCCCAAGAAGCTCATGTTTTCATGCCAGCAATGCGGTGATTGTGCCATTCAACACGTGGGGTTTCTCTGCCCCGAGAGCCAGTGTCCGAAATATACCCGCAACGGGCCATGCGGTGGCAGCAGAGACGGGATGTGTGAAGTCCATACGGAAAGACAGTGTGTTTGGTTCAGGGCCTATGCGCGCTGGGCCTCGATCAACCAGGCCGACAAAATGATTGGGGAGTTTGTCCCTCCCCGCATGTGGGAGTTAAACCAAACCTCTTCCTGGCTCAATTTCCATCTCAAAAAAGATCACCAAAGACCCGAATGACCTACTGATGGGTCACCCGAAACACCTCTTCAATGGTTGTAATCCCGTCCAGCACCTTGCTTGCCCCATCCCGACGCAAGGTTACCATCCCGGCTTTAACGGCCTCGTGTTTGAGAGTATTGGCATCTGCGCTCTCTAGTATTATATCCCGTAGGGCTTCATCCAGGATCATCAGCTCAAATATCCCTGTCCTTCCCTTAAATCCAGTGTTAAGACACGAGGGACATCCCCGTCCCCGGAAGATTTTTTTCCCCTCACACATCTCAGGGGTTATCCCTATATCCCGCAGAGACGCTTCGCTGGGAACATATTCTTCTTTGCAGTCATCACAGAGAACGCGTATCAATCTCTGTGCCAATATGGCAATCACAGAAGACGTGACCAGAAAGGGTTCTATACCCATATGGATGAGGCGTGTCAGGGCACCTGAGGAGTCATTGGTGTGCAGGGTGGAAAAGACCAAATGACCGGTCAGGGCGGATTGTATAGCGATTTGCGCAGTCTCCACATCTCTTATCTCGCCAATAAGGATCACATCAGGGTCCTGGCGCACAATCGAGCGCAGCCCATTGGCAAAGGTGAGATCTATCTTGGGGTTAACCTGGATTTGGCCGATTCCTTGGATTTGATACTCAATGGGATCTTCTATGGTGATAATATTGATGTCCACTGTGTTAATGGTGGAGAGGGCGCCATAGAGGGTGGTGGTCTTCCCGCTCCCGGTGGGACCGGTAACCAGGATGATGCCATTGGGAGATCGAATCAGTTTGTCAAATTTTTCCAACTGATATTCGGGCATACCCAGTTCTGAGACCCTGAGTAGGATGTTTGTTTTGTCCAGGAGTCGTAAAACCACCCGTTCGCCAAATGCAGTCGGGAGGGTTGAAACTCGGATATCGATATCTTTGTCCGCCATTCTTATCTCCATCCGGCCGTCCTGGGGAAGCCTTTTTTCGGCTATGTTCATCTTGGCCATGATTTTGATGCGTGATGTCAGCGTGGCCTGGATATGCCGCGGCGGTGACAGCATGTCATAGAGGATTCCATCTACGCGATGCCGAATCCTGAGTCTGTTTTGAGAGGGTTCGATGTGGATATCGCTGGCGCGGGCCTTTACTGCCTGTGACAACATCAAATTGACGAGTTTGATGATAGGGGCATCGCTTGTGTCATCAAGGAGATCGCCCGTCTCTTCTATTTCGGAAATGATAAGATCGGTATCCTCCTCATTCATGTCCTGTATGACCTGTTCGGCTGAGTCGCCGCTCATGTCATAGGACCGATTGATGACCGAGGCAATGGCCGAATGGGGAGCAAGCACGATCTCCTGGGTCTCCTGCCCCAAAAGGGATTTCAGGTCATCAAGGGGCTGAAACAGGAGCGGGTCATTTATTGCCACATATGCACCATTGGCGGTAATGATAGGGACCATTGCGTATTTTTTTAGAAACTGGATGGGGATCTCTTGGACAAACTCAATCTTTAAGCCTTCTTTTGGAAGGGCTGGTCTAAAAGGAAGTTCAAACTGTATGCCGAGGGCGCCGAGGAGGTCCGACTCTGAAATGGCTTTTCTCCGGATCAATATTTCGCCAATTCGCCCACCTTTTTCTTCCTGGAATTCAAGCGCCTCATTGAGGGCCTCCCGGGAAAGACCACAGGACTCCATTAGTATTTCACCAATCAGCTTCATCTTATTCTTTCTTATCATTTCTGGGGGCGGGTTTTTTGTACATCTTTATGACACCCTCTCTGATTCTCTCGATCTGCTCCTTTTTGTCCTGGTACACCTTTTTTGCCTCAATAGGGTTTTGTATAATATGGGGCGTCAGAAATATAAAAAGGTTGGTTTTTTTTAGGATTCTGGTGCTGGTCTTAAACAACCATCCCACACCCGGGATGTCCCCCAGGCAGGGTACCTTGGTCTCCACTATTGCTGTGTCATCATCTATCAGGCCGCCGATGACTACTGTGTTGGCGTCTTTTACAATAACGGTTGTCTGGGCACGACGCTTAAAGGTCTCAGGACGATCTGGCTGAGAACCGGGGATCAACCGGGTCACTTCCTGAAAA
Organism: Desulfobacteraceae bacterium; assembly: GCA_030597505.1. Taxonomy (GTDB): domain Bacteria; phylum Desulfobacterota; class DSM-4660; order Desulfatiglandales; family Desulfatiglandaceae; genus JABMQV01. Next base: position 4,910 of record JAUVRS010000076.1, on the reverse strand, counting down.
ATTTTAAGACGGACAAGACGTTCCTGGCTTATCTGAGGCGTTATTTTTAGCGTTACCCCCACGTCCTTGTATTCGTAAGTCGTGTAGTCCAGTCTCGCCTCGGTGGTTTCCTGTCGAGTGATATAGGGGACATTCCTCCCCACCATGATTTCGGCTTCTTCGTTGTCGGTGGTCAGGATCTGAGGTGTTGAGAGGATATTGACATCCCGGTCATTTTGGACTGCGCTTAAAACCGCGGCAAGATTTGGAAATTTAATGCCCCCGATCTCGATAATCGGGCCAATAACGCCCAGCGCGAATCCAGTGGGAAGTACCGGCGGACTCGTGAGAAGATCTCCAAAGTTAAATCCACCAAAGGCCGCGCCATCCTTTCCATTGTAAGTGAAGTCTTTGCCCGCTACCCACTGAACCCCGAGTTTGAAATCCTTATCCACATTAACTTCCATAATCAGGGCCTCTATGTAAACCATCATCCGAGGGATATCCAGTTTTTTGATGACTTCCTCCAGGACGAAATAGTCATCTTTGCTGGCCATGATCACCAGAGAGTTGGTGGCCTTGTCCGCCACTATCTGGGTATCCTTTGAAATGACAGGCGCCTTTCCCTTCTTGGGGGTCTTGGATTGTTTTGAAGGGATGGCGGTGAGGACTTTGGTAAGATCCTCGGCATTGGCGTGTTGCAGATAATAGACGCGGATATCCCCCTCTGCCGAGGAGGTTTTTTTATCCAACAATTTTATGAGCTGTCTCATTCTTATGGTGTCATCTTCAGAGGCCAGTAAAATCAGGGCATTGGTTCTTTCATCGGGGACAATTCTGATAACAGAGGGACTAAGGGTGCCTTTTTTGACTCTTGTTACCTTTTTTTGAAAAACCGTGTTTAGCGATTTGGCCATAACAGAAGCGGTAGCATACTCCAGGGGGATGACCGTGATTTCCTCGCCGACACCCGCAACATCAATGGCCTTGGCTATACGCATCAGACGTTTGATGTTGGAGAAAACATCCGTGATGATCAGTGTCCGTGTAGGGGGGTAGGATACGATCACACTGCTTTTTGATACAAGGGGGATAAAAAGTTTTTTTAGTTCAGTAGGGTTGGCATATCTAAGGGGTATCAGCTGGGTTACCACTTTGTCTTCAGAGCTGGTAGCCTCCTCACGTAAACGGGTTTCCACACTCTTGGATCGGGCCTGTACGGCCGGTACGATCTTTATGATGCTCCCCGAAGGGACCGTTGTGTAACCATGGACTTCGAGGACGGATTCAAAGACCTTGTATGCCTCTTTTACTGAAATCTTGTTGGGGGAAATTATTGTAACTTTTCCCCTCACCGCTTTGTCGATTACAAAGTTTTTTCCGGTCAACTCACTGATGAACTTGATAAAGATTGGTATGTCCACGTTGTCAAAGTCGATGGTCACATATTGGTTGACCTTGTCCGCGGGTTTTGAATCCGTTTTTTCCTTTGGATCCACCTTGGTTTCCGGGGCAGATTTTTTCTTTAGGTCAGGGTCTTTTTTCGGGGAGGAAAGGGCCGGCTGTTTTGGGACGGGTTTTTTTGCCACGGGTCCGGGCGCCTTTTTTGCCACCGGTGGCGTGACAGAAGTCACACCCTCTTCTCCGGCAATACGCGCCCCAAGGGCCGGATAATTGGTTGAAAGCAGCCATGCTCCCAGGAACAGGAAGCAAAGGAGATGTTTTGATTTCATCAAGTCGTCACTCCATTATTTTTTTGTTATTTTCTGAAACGCCGGCAACTCCCACAGGCTCTTGAGATCAGTATCTTTTCGGGCCCAATCCCCGGCCGGTCGGTAGATGGATATTGCTTTGCGTAAATAAGCAAGACTTTGGTCCTGCTCTCCCTTGATCGCATAAAGACATGCGAGATTATAGAAGGGGTCCACATTCCTCGGTTTTAACCGGGTGGCCCTTTCAAGCACGCTTGAAGCTGCAGGATAATTTTTGTCGTAAATATATATAACCCCCAGATTATTCAGGGCATCAATATAATCAGGATCTATCTTGAGGGTTTCCAGATAAAGCCGCCTGGCATCCGCGAGACGGCCTGCCATATGAAGGGCCCTTGCCCCGTCATAGATTTTTCTTGGATCTATAACAGGTTTTTTCCGGGGGGGAGGTTTGGGTCGTTCCCTTTTATGATCAATGACCTTGGTGGTTGCCGGGGGTTTTGGATTCAACCATGAATAGGCCCCGAAGGCAAGGAAAAGTATGATAAGACCCAGACAGGCCATCCGGATTACCCTGCCGGTCAGGGTCCTGGACCTTTTCTTGTTTGCTGAAAGGACCCCATCGTATTCTCCCCTCCGGGTATCCTTTTCTTTTTGCGCCTTTTTTAGAGCCTCACGGATGTAACTCATGTTCAACAAATCCCTTTGACTATTTGTACATTTGATAAAGCAGGGCCATGGTTTTGGGACCAACTATCCCATCGGGTTTCAGACCCAAACTCCTCTGAAAATTCTTAACCTCATTAAAGGTTTGATCATTGTAGACTCCTGTCGGTTCAATGGAGTATCCCATTTCACTCAACGTCTCTTGAAGACGAAAGACCCCCGGGGAGCTTGTGCCTCTGGCCAGGTGGATGTTTTGTTTTTTGCCCGGATAAAGCCATGAGACATTTTCTCCCCAGTCCCGAAGGATAAAATCCTTGGAGACCTTGTGGTCATTGCCTTGGCCGTCCAGGGCGATGGCCCCATCCGGAGTCATTTCACGGATCAGGAGATAGCGGGGGGACCCCTTGGCTAAAAAAATATGCTCGGCCTGACGTATGCGGAAGGGTCTCTTGAACGCGGTATAATATTTTGGTGCTAATTGAAACGAGACCAGACCCAGGTTTCTCTCAATATTGCTGCTGTCCTTCATGGCTTCACGGGCAAAGAGATTAAAAAGGCCGGCAAGACTTGTCTTCTGATCCAGGTACAATGCATCCGGATCCTCATTGGGCCCAGCTGGATTCTCTTTGGGATTGGCCGGACTCTTTTTGGGTTTGCCCGGATTCTCTTTGAGCGTGAGAGATTTTGCTTGAATGCTGCGAGGGGCCGGGGCAGCTATAGTTTTCTGGTTTGAAACAGACGCCACAAGCCCTTCTTTAAGGTTCCAGCCAATGAGCCCGACCAGTATAATCAGCAGGATCATAAGAAACGCGGGGGATTTGACGGTTCTTCTGAACCAGCCGGTTTGAAAAAGATCAATATCCGGTTCTCCACTGATATCCCTGATGGCCTCTTTTACGATTCTTGGTGATACAGTGTTTTCGTCCTTAGAATAGGCGATGAGAAGTGCTCTGTCACAAACGGCATTGATCCGTCTCGGGTTCCCCCCGGAGTGTCCATAGATTTTTTTTAAGGCGCCCTTTGTAAACTCGGGAGTCCCCTGGCTTCCCGCTACCACCAAACGGTGTTTCAGATAGGCCTTCAGGTCTTTGAAGTCCAAAGGGCTGAGATCATAACGGACCGTGATTCGCTCGTTTAGCTGTCTCATGGATGGGGACGAGAGAAGGGTTTTCAGCTCTGATTGTCCGACAAGCACAATCTGGATCAGTTTCTCCTTTTCCGTTTCCAGATTGGAGATCATCCGTATTTGTTCAAGGACGGCATTGGAAAGGTTTTGGGCCTCATCGATCAGGAGCAGGGCATTGCCGCCTTTTGTAAAATTCTTGAGCAGGAAATGATTGAGGGCATCGATGTGGTCCTTTTTGCTTTTATTCCCCGGCGGCATCTCAATGCCAAATTCATGGTTTATGCTTTCCAGGATCTCCACATCCGACAGGAAGGAATTGAGAATCAGGGCGCTTTTTGTTGACCCATCCAAATGGTTCAGGAGTTCACGGCAAAGGGTTGTCTTGCCGGTGCCGACTCCCCCGGTTATCGCGATAAACCCTTTTCTTTCATTTATCCCGTAAAGCAAATGGTCGAGGGCCTTTTTGTGGTAGGGGCTCAGAAACAGATACCTGGGGTCAGGCGTCAGATTAAACGGGTTCTCCCTGAGTCCGAAAAATGAAGTATACATAAACGATTATGCCTTGTTATCTGAAATTGTAATCTATCTGCCGCAGCTCTCCCTTACGGATGATATCCACAGAGATCTGAGACCCTGATTTGAGGCTCTGATACAGTGAAAAAGCATCGTCAGGGCTCTTTATTTCCTTGCCGTTTATTCTTTGGATGATGTCTCCATTTCTGAGCCCCAATTTGGAGAAGACGGAACCTCTCTTGATACGGGCAATTTCCAATCCGTCGGATTTGCCATTCTTTATGTGCGGGCGGATGCGGACCTGAGTCAGTAGCTGACCAAGGTTCTTGAACGATTTTTCTATGTCAGACCTGGCGAGTGTTATGGTAGATCCTTTCCTGATACCGGGTCTTGAACCCTTACCCCTTTTTGCTTTTTGAGAGGCAGCCTCTTCCATGGTCAATATTTCGTCTCTATCTCCTACCCTGAGGATAACTTTCCCCCTTAGTATTTTCTTGATAGACGCGTTCTGGATGGTATCCCCTCTCTTGTAGAGCCCTTGCTTTTTTTTCCGTGTCTCTTCAATGACTGCATAAGAGTTTTCCTGATTGCCCGATACGGTTCCCAGAAGTGAAACCTTGAGGGTCGTGGGATTTAGGGCTTCAATTTCTTTCTCCTCCAGTTCTACGGTCTTTTTTATTTTCGGTGGTTTTTTGCTGGCCCCGAATATGTTCCGTTCAATTACAACCCCGAAATCACGCAACGGCGGTCTTCTGTGTATTTGAGCGGGAGGGCTTTTCCGGGCTACGACCTCTTTGGTTTCGATCAGGTCCAGTTGGGAAGAAAGGACATTATAAAACATGTCCACACCAATGTAGATGACAACGGAGAGGGCGACCAGATTAAATATTGTTGAATAGAGTTTGTTCATCAGT
>JAUVRS010000106.1 GCA_030597505.1 Desulfobacteraceae bacterium | reverse complement strand
GGCCACCACCTCCAAATAATTTTCGGAGATCATTTCAGCGGTTTCCAAATCCATCGGGCGGTTAAAAAGGGCACATCCGCCAAACGCAGCAATCCGGTCTGCCATGTTCGCCTTGCCGTAAGCCTCTGTCAACGTGGCGCCGTAGGCGACCCCACAGGGGTTGTTGTGCTTTACGATCACCACTGCAGGCCCGACAGTGAGATATTTCATGATGTTGAGTCCATTATCCACATCGGTCAGATTGATCTTGCCCGTATGTTTTCCGCTCTGGAGCATATCTTCTTCTCTTATGGCCGAGACAAGTCCCTTTCCGGGCGCCACAAACTGACATTCCCCAAGAACCAGGTTTCCGTTTATGAGTTCGTAGAGCGCAGCCTCCTGACCCGGGTTCTCACCATAGCGAAGCCCTTTCTCAACAAGTTCTCCGCTCTTATCATCAGGGATCTTCCAGGACCGCTTTCTGTAGACCAGCGTCTGATCGCCAAAAGAGATGGTTATCTCCAAAGGGAAGTTGTCATCCATCACGGTCCGATACATTTTCTTGAGGTCACCACCCATCTCTTCCTCCTCTTTTTCTTTAAAAATCACAACACGTTAGCCCTTGTAACTGCAATTTCTCAATAAGTCCGGGAGAAACAATAGGATATCTGGAGTGGGGTTCGGGTGTTTCTTGAAGGCGCTCTCTCAAATGGGATTTACTTCTGACTTTCGCAGTGGCTGATATTTGGGGTTTTCTCCTAGGAACCCTTATTGGCTTCTTCGTGCTTTCGTCAAAACCCCAAATATCAGCCACGCTACGACGACTGGTTTAGAGAGCGCCGGAGAGAAACAGCTGAACCCCACGGTGCACGAACTTATTGAGAACTTACTTGTAACTTTCCAGGCTATCCGCGTTAGAACGCTTTCAAATCTTTTTGTCTTTCTCTATATATGCGTAGGCATTATGATTATGGATTGATTCAAAATTCTCGACTCCCACGGCAAACCAGGGGATGTTATGATCATTGTTTAGCTTGAGGGCAATTTCCCGCACAATATCCTCCACAAACATGGGGTTCCGATAGGCCCTTTCTGTCACTTCTTTTTCATCCTCGCGTTTCAGTACTGAATAGACATCGCTGGAGGCAGAGCCTTCAATGAGCGTTATCAGATCCTCAATCCAAACAAATTTCTTAAAACGGACCTCCAAGCGGACCTCTCCCCGCTGATTGTGCGCCCCGAAATCGCTTATCTCCTTAGAGCAGGGACAGAGTGTGGAGATGGGAACCCGGATCATGACCATCAGATCACTTCCTTTATTCAGAGACCCCTTGAAGGTACATTCATATTCCATGAGCCCTTCCGTGCCGGTTACGGGAGCCGCTTTGTTGACAAAGTAGGGAAAGGTGACCTCCATGTGGGCACTCTCAGCATTCAGCCGCTCCTTCATTTCCTCGAGGATTTCAGAGAAGTTTTGAAGTGATATCCGCCGGCTATGTTCATTCAGGATCTCCACAAAACGACTCATATGGGTCCCTTTGTAATATCGAGGCAGGTTTACATACATATTGATCCGGGCGACTGTCTGCTGTTCCCCCATATCCTTATCAAGTACTGTGATAGGGTACCGGATTCCTTTTACCCCCACCTGGTTAATATCGATGTTTCTATGGTCTTTATGATTCTGTATATCTTTCATTTGCTGTCACTTTCAAAATCAAGGTTTATCCTCGACTATATTATCTGATTTCCAATGTCAATAGAGACCGTCCGCTTGCCGCGTCACACACCATCACCGGTGATTGATACTCGCAAAAATCTTGATGCTGCTAGGTGTCAGCGGGTCTCTGGTTTCTACTCCTCCCGAGCCTCATCCACCAGATAACCCATCAGTTTATCCTGAAGCGAGTCAGGCCAAACCTCCTCAAACAGAAAGGCCTGCACTTCTGCCTTTGTCAGCCGGGCCATAATTTCCGGAGGCAGGCTTTTTAGTGCCAGCAACCTGTCAGGATCCGGTTCCCTCTCCGGGGTCTTTTTCTCTTCCATCATCTCATCTCCCCATTTGATTTTAATCCCCTTTCCCTTCCTTGACCATAAAACCTGACGTGGTGACAAAGACCTCAAAATCCTTTGTTGTCGAAGGGAAACTGAATACAGTGTTCCCGTAAACCCCATCAACAAAAGGCAGCAACTCGCCATACTCATACAGCCAGTGCCATTTGGGATCTTCCTGGTCGGAAATCAAACTGTGTGCAGAAACAGGCCCAGCCATTTCATCCTCCGCACGCAGATAACGCCCCCGCACCCGCGTAAGTTTATACATCGTGCGGAGGCCCAGGAAATTGAGCCAGTCTTTCCATTTCAGGATGTGGCCTTCAATGGCCCACTGTTGGCCAAACAGCTTAAACTGATGGAGACGCCCCCCAGCGGGTGAGTCAACGGTCACCAGCCGAAACACCATTTCCCCATTTGCTCCGGGTGCGGGCGTGCAATACACCTTGGCAATCCTGTCGCGATGGGTAAACGCCGTATAAGACTGGACAAAGGCCAACAGCATCAATCCGGCGGTGGTGGCGGTCATCAGAAGGAGGATCAGAAACAACCGAAATGTACTTCTCGCAACCCCCTGATGCGCCACCTGTATACTCCGCACACGACGGATAAGACGGTATACCCGTCTCCAGATGAACACAACGAGTAATGCAAGGCTTCCGACAAGAAACCCCACCAAGATGTAGACCGGAATGGAGCCGGAAAAAGGAAGAGTAAACATGGACGCTTCCCTCACAAAAACTGTCTCCGCTAAGGGCCCGTGCAACACCCTTTCTCCATATCATACCAAATTCAAGTTCCTTTTGGAAAGCCCAAAGGGTCTGCGCAAACATAATTTCACAGAATTGGCGCCCGGATTTGGGTCAGATTTGGCCGGATCAGCCCGGTTCTATGGCTGGCAGTACGTTGGATCGGGTAACGCTGAGCACCCCACCCTGCAAGAAAGAAAAAACGAATTATTTGAGAAGTGGTCTTAGCCGCACTTTGTAAAACCGCAAAAGTGGCAGGTCATACAGCCTTCTTCAAAGCTGATGGTTTCCCCGCAATCGGGGCAGGTTTCTCCAAGGAGGCTGTTTTTCGAATTGCCGCCGCCGCTATAGGGCTTATCTTTCAGATATCTGTTCTCGAGGACCCTACTGATGGCATCCGGGATCGAAAGTATCAGCCCGTCTTTTTGAAACACAGGGTGCTCTCCGCCGATGCCTTTTAACTGCTCCACGATCTTCTCCACTTTCACCAAAGACCGGAGGAGTAAGGACACGAGCCGTCCAATGGCCTCGGTCTTGGCGGTTGTGGATTTGCCCGATTTACCAATGGTCGCAAACACCTCAAAGGGCCGCCCGTCATATTCGGTCACCGTAACATAGAGGTTTCCGTACCCCGTGGCCATTTTGGTCGTAAAACCTTCCAACGTTTTGGGTCTTTTTTGAGCGGCATCAGCGAACTTATCCTCTCTCTTTTCTTTTTGGGCGAATGAGAGAACCTGGTTCTCCTTGCTCCCGTCTCTGTAAATCGTCACCCCCTTACATCCCAGTTCGTATGCAAGGTTGTAGACCTTGAGCACCTCATCCACGGTACAATCATGGGGCAGGTTGACTGTCTTTGAAACCGCGTTGTCCGTAAATTTCTGAAAAGCCCCCTGCATCCGGACATGCCACTCAGGCGTTACGTCGTGGGCTGTCACAAAGACTTCTCTTATGTCTTCCGGTATCTCCTCGATATCCTTGACACTCCCTTTTTGAGCAATGGTATCCATCAATTCCGGGCTATAAAACCCTCTTTCCCTGGCCACTTTCTCAAAATAGGGGTTCACCTCGAGAAGCTTGTCATTATCCATAACGTTCCGGACAAAGCTGAGAGCAAACAATGGCTCAATTCCGCTCGAACACCCCGCTATGATGCTCAACGTACCCGTGGGGGCGATGGTGGTTGTGGTGGCATTTCTGTACCTGCACCCGTCCCTGTCTTTAAAGATGCTCTTTTCAAAGTTTCCGAAAACACCCCTCTCCTTGGCCAAATCCCTGGAGGCCCCATGAGATTCCGTCTGGACAAAACTCATGACCTCCTCGGCCAACTCCAGGGCCCTCTCACCGTTATAAGGGACTCTCAGCTGAGAGAGCATATCCGAAAAACCCATGACCCCACACCCAATTTTTCGGTTGGCCCTGACCATTTTGTCGATTTCCGGCAAAGGATACTTGGACACATCTATTGTATCATCCAAAAACCGCACAGCCGCCCAGATCGTTTCCTTTAGACCTTCATAATCAACGGTGGGGCCCTCGCCATTTTCTGTCACAAATTTGGCCAGGTTAATGGACCCGAGATTACACGCCTCCAGTGGAAGCAGGGGCTGTTCACCGCAGGGGTTGGTACTCTCTATTTCCCCCAGCTCCGGTGTCGGGTTGTCTTTGTTAATCCTGTCCAGGAAGATGACCCCTGGATCACCGTTTTCCCAGGCCTGTTTCACCAGGGCCTGATAGACCTCAGCGCCATTCAGTTCACCGCTCTTTCTGTTATCCCTGGGGTCCCACAAGGGATATGACGTATTATTCCGGACACTATCCATAAAGGCATCTGTCACGGCAACCGAGATATTGAAATTATTCAGTTCCCGGTTATTTTGTTTGCAGTATATAAACTCCATGATGTCCGGGTGATCCACCCGCAGGATGGACATATTCGCACCGCGCCGGGTGCCCCCCTGTTTCACCTGTTCGGTTGCCGTATTAAAGATCTTCATAAAGGAGACAGGGCCTGATGCAACTCCCCCGGTGGTTCCCACTATGCTTTTTGAAGGTCTCAGGCGGGAGAAGGAAAACCCGGTTCCCCCCCCGGACTTATGTATAAGCGCAGCATTCTTTAGTGTCTCAAAAATTCCTTCCATGCTGTCTTCAATGGGCAGGACAAAACAGGCGGCCAGTTGGCCGAGTCTCCGTCCGGCGTTCATCAGGGTAGGGGAATTTGGCAGAAACTTGAACTCCGTCATGATTTCATAAAACATTTCCTCGACCTTTTTCACACGGGCAACATCGCCATATTTGCTCTCCGCACTGGCGATATGTTTGGCCACTCTTCTAAACATGGCCTGAGGTGTTTCGACTATCCTGCCCTGTGGGTCCTTTTTGAGATACCGCCTTTCCAAGACCCTTTTGGCGTTTTCAGAAAGGACCAGCAGCCGCTTTACAAAAATAGACCCATCCAACCGAACGGGCGAGGCCTTTGAAAGCCCGTATTCCAACAGTTTTTCCCCGATAATTTTCTCGATAATCGGCATGGTGATGGTGTTGAGCTCCATCTTGGAGATCTGGTCCCTAAGAAACCTGCTGATATCCATGGCCTGGCTTGTCTCAATGGGATTCTCCTTGATCAAGAGATCAGAAAATCGACTGTCATCCCATCTGTAAGCAGCGAGATCAAAACTCCCCTCATCCGTGATCAAGATTTTCCCTTCCTGCCCCATGGACCTCCTCCTAACAAAAAGTCTCTCACGTCCAGCGGAAAAACTGGGTTATGGACTTTTTTATTTTCGTTATTACACTTATATCAGAACACACCCGATTGCTCAACAGATGAAAAGGGAATACTTTTGAAACCTGGTATCAATTGTGGTGGAAGGCATTGCGGTTTCCGGGTGCCCTGTATTGCATTTTTATCTGGCGGTTAAGGGGAAACCCCCGTCATCGGGGACTGCATCATGCTGACTTGTCAAAACTAAAGAATATTGAAACACAACGCGTTTTCCTACTATACAACATATAGTATGTCAAGAAAAAACTACCCCAATATGTAATGCTTTTTTGGAAGGAGGTCTAATTCTTTGGAAAACATTCATGCCCCTCAAAAAAAACACCGTCACCGCCTGGCTGTGGCTTCTCTTTTGGTCGTTGCGGCCCTTTTCTTCACGTTTTTTAATTCTGAAGCCCACTCAGCCTCTGTAACCACCGGCGCCCAGCGGTCTATTCTGGATAACGGATTTACCATAATCCTCAAAAAAGACACCTCTGCACCCGTTGCGGCGCTTCAAGTCTGGGTCAAGACAGGCAGCGCCGATGAGACAGAGGAGGAGGCCGGGATTACCCACCTGATTGAGCATATGATCTTTAAGGGGACCCCCACCAAAAAAACCGGGGAGATTGCCGGAACCATTGAAGGCTCAGGGGGAAATATCAACGCCTATACCTCCTTTGACCGGACAGTCTATTTTCTTGAAATTGCCGCTTCCCATTTTGAGACCGGCCTTGATGTCCTCCTGGATGCTGTCCAGCATTCCCTCTTCGATCCGGTGGAACTGGAAAGGGAAAAAGAGGTGGTATTGGAGGAATACCGCCGTTCACTGGATATGCCCCAAAGACGTTTGGGTTGGGCCCTGATGGACCTTGCCTACAAAAAACACCCCTACAAACGGCCCATCATCGGGTATCAATCCACCATCCGGTCCTTTAACAGGAAGGCGATCCTCAGCTACATGGACAAATGGTACACACCCGACAACATGGTCCTGGTGGCGGTGGGGGACTTTGACACCGACCAGGCGCTACAGACCATAAAGAGGCTTGTCAAGGATTTTCCCGAGAGGACCGGCCAAAAAACTTCCAGGTCTCAGGAACCGGAGCAGACCGCTCTCAGGAGCATCACAAAAAAAGACAGGGTGCAGCAGGTCTACCTGGATATGTCCTGGCATATACCCGCTTTGAACCATAAAGACATGTACCCCTTTGATCTTCTGGAAACCATCCTCTCACACGGAAAAAGCTCTCGGCTCTACGGGCGGCTAAAAATGGACGTCAACCTCGTTCACAGTGTCAGCGCAGGGGCATATGGACTTTCAGACCCCGGCCTCTTCTCAATCGACGCCAGTCTCAAGCCCGAAAATCTCGACAAGACGCTCAAGGCCATAGCCGGGGTAATCGCTCAAATCACGCGGGAGCCTGTTTCTGAATGGGAATTGAAAAAGGCCAAGACCATTGCTGAAGCCGATTTTGTCTTTGGGATGGAGGACATGGCCGGTCAGGCACGCACACTCGCCTTTTTTCAGACCATGACCGGTGACATGTATAATGCCGATACCTATCTGGAACATCTCAAACAAGTCACCTCCAAGGACATTTCCCGTGTGGCAAAGACATACCTCAGACCGGAAAACCTTTCAATTGCTGTAATGGCGCCCGCTTCCGAAGACATAAAGCTTTCAGCTCAGGAAATGACAAAGATTTTTTCAGCCGCCGGCCCCACCTCTCTCCCCAAGGGCAGTCAACCCGAAAGTGCGGTCAAAAAGGCTGCCATGACAACCCTTCCCAATGGCATGAGACTGGTAATCAAGGAAAATCATCGGCTGCCGGAGGTGTCGTTTACAGGGGTCTTTCTCGGGGGCAGCCGGCTTGAAGCCACCGGGGAATGGGGTATATCCAATTTTGTGGCCAAGATGCTGAACCGCGGAACCACCGAAAGAACCATCCCCCAAATCCCGTCAACAGCTGAGTCACGGGCAGGGAGCCCGGAGGGATTTTCAGGTAGAAACACGCTTGGAATCTCAGGAAAGTTCTTGAGCAAAGACATCTACCTCGGTCTCGAACTGCTTGCCGATGTGGTACTCCATCCGAGCTTCCCCCAACCCGAAATTGAAAAGATGCGGCAAGACATTCTGGCGGGTATCAAGGCAAAAAAGGACCGTCCCATGCCGCAGCTCTTTGACCTGTTTTACAAAACCCTCTTTCGGAACTCCCCCTATGGCCACCCCCTCTCGGGAACCCAAGAGACCATTCGATCCATCAAACGCTCTGATCTGGCAAAGTGGTATAAGATGGTCGCCATACCCTCCAATTTTGTCCTGGTTGTTGTGGGAGATGTAAACAAGGACAACCTGATCCCTTTTATCACGACCCTTTTTGGCGGTTTCCCGCCGGCTTCTCATATGCCG
>JAUVRS010000072.1 GCA_030597505.1 Desulfobacteraceae bacterium | reverse complement strand
CAGTGGTCATTTTAGCCATGTTTGTTGCAGTGGCCCAGGAACGTGGTACCCCCCTTCAGATGCTGACGGGTACCATGCAAAACGACATTCTCAAGGAATATCAGGCGCAGAAGTCTTACTATTTCCCCCCCCGCCCTTCTATGAAGATGACTATGGATACCGTCGGCTTTTGCGCGGAACATCTCCCCCGGTTTAACCCCCTCAGTATCAGCGGCTATCACATTGCTTCAGCAGGGGCCAATTCTGTCCAGGAACTGGCATTCACTCTGGCAAACGGGTTTACCTATGTTGAAGAAGGGATCAAGGCCGGGCTTCCGGTTGACAGTTTTGCCCCCAGACTCTCCTTTTTCTTTAAGGTAAATAATGATTTTTTTGAAAACATTGCCAAATACAGGGCAGCCCGAAGAATCTGGGCCAGGACCCTGCGTCACAAATACAACGCCAAAGACCCACGCTCCTGGCGTTTCAGGGTCCATACCCAAACATCAGGTTCTTCTCTGACAGCGCAGCAGCCCGAAAATAACATCATGAGGGTAACACTCCAGGCGCTTTCAGCCGTTCTCGCCGGGACACAATCTCTCCATACAAACTCCTTTGATGAAGGCATTACCATACCAACGCCACGGTCTGAAAAACTGGCCTTGAGGACACAACAGATTATTGCCCACGAGAGTGGGGTTACCAACACAGTAGACCCTCTTGCCGGTTCCTACTATGTGGAGGCACTGACTGACAAAATGGAGTCGGAATCCAACCGCTATTTTGAAGAGATAGAGAGTCTCGGGGGGGTCATACCAGCCATAGAAACCGGTTTTTTTCAAAGCGCCATCGCTGATTCCGCATACACATATCAAAAAGAGATCGAAGAAAAGAAACGGATTATCGTTGGATTAAATGAGTTTATCGAAGATAAAGGTGGTCCTGTTGAACTGAGGAGACCCGAGCCTGGTTTTGAAAAAGAGAAAATAGCTAGCCTGATATCATTCAAAAAAAACAGAGATCAAGATCTGGTAAAGACATGCCTAAGTGAGATCACCAAAGTCATCAAGGGACCGGACAATGTTATGCCCGTGCTCATAAAGGCAGTAAAGGCGAACGTTACACTGGGTGAAATCATCTCTGTCATGAGAGAGGTCTTTGGGGACTACCGAGAGGCGTCCATATATTAACTCTGAAAACTGTAGCACCGTTTTTCAACAAGTTTTGTAACTTCTCAATAAGTCCGGGAGAAATAATAGGATATCTGGAGTGGGGTTCGGGCGTTTCTTGAAGGCGCTCTCTCAAATGGGATTTACGTCTGACTTTCGCAGTGGCTGATATTTGGGGTTTTCTCTTAGGAACCCTTATTGACTTCTCCGTGCTTTCGTCAAAACCCCAAATATCAGCCACCCTATGACGACTGGTTTAGAGAGCGCCGGAGAGAAACAGCTGAATCCCACGGTGTCCGAACTAATTGAAAACTTACCAAGTTTTCTGAAAAAAATTCAATTTCTGATATACAAGTCCAGTTTGAAATCGAAACTTGAAACTTGAAATCGGAGACGGCATTTATTTTGTTGTGTCGTTCAATTCAGTTTTTGTTTTGTTTTAGGAGAAAAACATGTCAAAACTTTTTAGTGATCAAGCAATTGAAGAGATAAGAGACGAAAAGGACAAGTGGCAACAAGAGATCTACGATAAGGCAAAAGAACGGCCCGAGGATTTTAGGACCCTCTCAGGGCTTCCTGTGGAGCCGCTTTACACACCCGCGGATATAGCTGACCTGGACTACTCCCGGGATCTTGCCTTTCCGGGACAGGAACCCTTTGTAAGAGGCGTTTACCCAACCATGTACCGGGGCCGCACCTGGACGATAAGACAGCTTGCCGGGTTCGGCTCCGCGGAGAAGACCAATCAGCGCTATAAATTGCTCCTTGAGGCGGGTGCAACAGGGATAAACGGGGTCTTTGACTACCCTACCCTGCGCGGCTACGACTCCACACACCCCCATGCCCGGGCCGATGTGGGTCGGGGTGGGGTTGCCATCGACACGCTGGAGGATATGAACATCCTGTTTGAGGGCATCCCCATACAGGAAATCAGCACCTCTCTGGTGACCTGCCAGCCCATCTGTAACATCTCGATCCAGTCCATGTATTTTGCCAACGCCAGGATGAGAAATATTCCTCTGAATAAACTGGTTGGCACCAGTCAGAACGACTTTCTGATGGAAACAACCGTCACCATTGCACCGGAAAGCCTGCCACCTGCTGTTTCTTTCAAATTGAGTTGTGATGCCATTGAATTCTGCGCAAAACATGTCCCCCAATGGAACCCCATCAGTTTTGCCGGGTACAATTATCGGGAGTCCGGTTGTAACGCAGACCAGGAAGTAGCATTTGTGATCGCCAATGCAATTGCCTGTTCAGAGGAATTGATCCGTCGTGGGCTTGACGTGGACAGTTTTGCCCCACGTCTCAGCTTTTTTCTCTCGGCCCACAGCGACTTCTTTGAGTAAATTGCAAAATACCGCGCCGCCAGAAAGGTCTGGTACCACGTAATGAAGGAGCGCTTTGGGGCAAAAAACCCTCGCGCGCTCGCCTTCAGGTTTCATGTTCAGACCGCAGGTGTTGCACTGACAGCTCAGCAGCCTCTAAACAATATTGCCCGGGCCGCTTATCACGGTCTGTCAGCAGTCCTCGGAGGCGCCCAATCCGTGCATATTGACGGCTATGATGAAGCGCTTTGTACCCCGACCGAACTCTCGGCCCTAACCGCCCTGCGAACCAGCCAGATCCTTCAATCGGAAACACGGGTGACCCATACCATTGACCCTCTGGGCGGTTCCTATTTTGTGGAGTCCCTCACCGATCAACTTGAACAAAAAGTTAAAGCTTTACTTGATCATATCGACGAAATGGGCAGTATTGTAAAGGCTGTTGAGTCCGGTTGGATACACAGGGAGATCTCCGATTCAGCCTATGAATACCAGAAAGGCGTTGAATCGGGGAGTCTCCCGATCGTGGGGGTCAACTGTCACCGGATGAAAGACGAAAAACTCCCTATCGAGCTTTTTGAGGTACCGGAAACCCTCAAGATACAAAAAGAAAAGTTGGCAAAGATAAAAAAAGAGCGGGATGATTCCCGGGTCCGACAGGCCCTTGATGACATAAAACGCTGCTGCCACGAAGAAAAAAATCTGATGGATGTAATCGTGGAGGCTGTCAAGGCCCAAATAACAGAGGGAGAGATCTCAGACACCCTCAAGGAACATTATGGTATCTGGAACGCCCCCCTATTCTGACGGACGTTTCAGAGACCCGAGTAAATACATTTCCGCGAGCTTTGTTTACCCCGCCCGCCCCATGCAATTTCGAAGAACCTATTTCACTGGGGTAGGTCCAGAAGATCGTACTGGGGCCCCTGCGGTGAGAAAATTTTATTGGAGGTTATAAATGACAAGAAGCAAACGAATTTTGATCACCCGTCTGGGGATGGACGCCCATTGGAGAGGAAGCATTGTGGTGGCCCGTGCCCTGCGTGACGCCGGGATGGAAGTAGTCTATATTGGAAATCAAATGCCCGAAAACATCGTTGAGACAGCCCTTCAGGAAGATGTTGACATAATAGGTCTTAGCAGCCTTTCCGGAAACCATATGGAATTGGCGCCCGAGGTGGTAAACCTCTTACAGGAAAAAGATATGGGGGATACCCCTGTCATTCTTGGCGGCACCGTGCCCCCTGACGACATCCCAAAACTGAAGGAGGCTGGTCTTAAGGAGATCTTTGGCCCTGGCACACCCTTGGAAGAGATCATACGAACCGTCTCTGAATTGAGTCTGAACTGATATTTCAGATGTGGTCACTGATAAAAGTTGCGTGTGGTGAATGGAGGAATGTGAATGCACATGAATATCGGCAGCCTGTTGACCAGACATGCACGGTATCAACCCGACAAACTGGCCCTTGTCTTTGAAGACAACCGGCTGACATACAGGGAATACAATCAAAACATCAATCGTCTGGCAAATACCCTGTTGGATATGGGAATCAGAAAGGGTGACAAGGTGGCCACTCTTCTCCCAAATTGTATGGAACTGTTGGAAATTTATTGGGCCATCGGCAAGATCGGCGCCGTGGTGGTACCACTCAGCACGCTCCTTCTGGGCAAGGGGCTCAAGTCGCTTCTGACAGATTCTGAAGCGGTCATGGTGATCACCTATTCCGGGTTTACAGACACCCTGGATGAGATCAGAGAGGACCTTACCGCCATACCCCCTGACAGATTCCTCCTGGTTGATGGACCTGAACGATCGGGCTATCAGGACTACCACGTGTTAAAGGCTCAAGCGAGCAATCTTGACCCGCAAGGAATTGAAATCACAAATGATGATATCTTTAACATCATATACAGCAGTGGAACCACCGGGCAGCCAACGGGGATCATTCACACACACTACATCCGTTCCATGTACTGTTCACACCTAGCCGCTTCATTCCGGATGACCCCTGAAAGCATTTTTATACACACCGGTTCCATTGTCTTTAACGGCGCCTTTGTTACGCTTCTGCCTTCCATCTTTCTTGGGGCAACATTTGTCCTTCACCGTCAATTTGATGCCGAGGCCTTTATTGAGACGGTCCGGAAAGAAAAGGCCACTCACGTGATTATGGTTCCGGCCCAGATCATTGGGGTCATGCACTCAAAGAAGTTCTCGCCCGAAGCCCTCTCATCGCTCGAGATGATATGCAATGTGGGGGCCCCGCTCCATCAGGAACACAAGGATGAACTCAACAAACATTTACCCGACCGGTTTTATGACCTCTATGGCCTGACCGAGGGGTTTCTCACCATTCTTGACAAAAAAGATTTTAAGGCCAAACCCGGCTCTGTGGGAGTTCCACCGCCCTTTTTTGAAATGCGGATCGAAGATGACAACCGAAAAGAGGTCCCCGTCGGTGAGGTGGGTGAGATCGTCGGACGCGGCCCCATCCTGATGCCGGGTTATTTCAAACAACCCGACCTCACAAAAGAGACCATCATCGACGGTTGGCTCTACACGGGAGATATGGGGTATGTGGATGAGGATGGGTTTCTCTACCTGGTGGACCGTAAAAAGGACATGATCATCTCAGGGGGGGTCAACGTATACCCCAGAGACATTGAAGAGATCATCGTTCAGCACCCGGGGGTCCTCGAGGCAGCCGTTTATGGCATCCCGAACGAAAAATGGGGAGAAAGCCCGGTGGCCGCCGTCACGTTGACCCAGGCGGGGACCCTCACCGGAGACGAACTCAAAGAGTGGATCAACCGGCATGTAAGCGCCAAATTTCAGCGGGTCCACCACGTGATCATCATGAAGGAGTTCCCCCGGAATATTGCCGGAAAAATACTCAAGCGGGTCATGCGCGAGGAGTTTGTTGCAAAGATTTAGATTTGATCATGCAATTGTCGAAAAAGAGTCTGGACCATGTCTGACAATTTCATTCTATCTCGATGGGCATAACCATAGCACTACTCTCGATCCGCCCCTCCAAATGATGATATCACAGGTTTTACCTCAGCGATCTAAATAGTGGCTACCTGCAATCAAAATATACTGCGGATTAGTTAGTATGCGAAATAAGTTTGGTGAAAAGTCGATTCAAGGTTTATATAGATACTTCACATTTGGATCAACATTCGCTTAAAGGATGTGTCCACAATATGTTGTGGATACTCCCTAACTAAAGACCCGCCACCAACTGTTCACACAGATCATTCAGATTCTCAGCTCCCACCCTGTGAGGATTATCACTACTGAGATCTGGACTTGTCCGCCTCAGGTGGATTACCCCGTTGAGGTTTATGTCTCATGATTTTTTCAAAACCAACCATGGCCTCGCCGGTCACGTGCCAGACATGATACAAAATAGAAATTTCTCGCCAGCCAGCGCCGGTTTTGTATTCTACTGGGGGCTTCTGTACCCCGTGGCCTGGATCGTCCTGATATCGGCTTCCCGAGCCGGGTGATCCATGGGAGCCTGGCGGGGGGAGCACATATTCATCCTAAACTCAACAGCGTTGACCTGCTGCAGGGAGGCGCGTAGTAACCTAATAACAGCTTTTTTTGCAATCCTCGTATGCCTGGCCGCCAGTCTCGACCGGTAGACAGAATTTGTGCGAGACATCACCGTTGCCGGACAGCACGGTCTTACACTCGTACTTCAGGTTGGCCACCTGGCACTCATAGAGCGATTTGTAAGTCCCGCCGCTGTTGCTTGCAGCGCATTTTCCATCAACCCAGCTCCATCCCTGGGTTGTAAGATAGGGCTTGCTTCCAGCCGGCCACGGATAACGCGCTCCTGTTGTCTTTCCCGGACAGAGTGTCAGGAGGAATCTTGCGGAGACATCCGAACTTTTCTGCTCGCAGTTATGGTTGGCACTATAATCGTCGTATTGCCACGCGTATCCATTCATCCCCATCTCCTTTAATCTACGTACATAACCTGTCAGCCCTATCGGGTTGGAACCATTCGGCCCCTTATCGCACTGGATTCCTCCCTGTCCGGGGGCGTCGGCATCCGCCGTGCTGGCACAGCAGTACCAACATGCCGTATTCAAGGGGAGTGTATTAGGTGGATAGCCCGCAGAGGCCATGGCCCCCATAATGTCACCATTGCTGTTTTTCCACATCTTTGGCGGGTCCCCCAACTGATGGCCTGCCAAATAATTGCACGGCGAAGCGCAGCCCTGGTAACCATCTCTCCCGTCGACACCTTTGGTCAGGAGGCTAAACCCTGCATCCAGGATCTTTTTCATCTTGGTATTCCCGTCTATACAGTCTCCGTCATCATAGCACGGGGCATACCCGTTGCCGGTGCATTGGCCAGTTGTAGCGCCTCCGGTTTTTTGGCATGTGGTCGTTGGGGCCGGGTCTACGGCCACCATGGTGGTTCCGTAACCTTCAGGCCATGGTTTGTTCTCAGAGGGGCAGCTCGCCATGTCCAACATGCTCGCGTCGGTTGACGGGGCAGTGGGTGTGCACGTGAGCTTATGCGCGTTTGTCACCTCGAGATACATGGGGACTGTAAAGCCTGCCACTGCACTGATATCGAACCAGTCCACGGGAGTAAGCGGCTTAGACGGATCGGATGGATTCGCGCTACAATCGGGAGTCCCGGGGATACAGCCGAAGCTAAGTTCAAACAATGTATTGATCCCGTTCCTGTCGTGACCGGATGTGGTCCCGATCATACAATCATCGCCTGTTTTTTTGCATGGCTCCATGAAAACCTGGAAATTACCGCCAGCTGCCCCCTTGTCCGGGATACAGAAGTGATAGGGCACGCCGATCTTTAGTTGCGATTTCACATATCCCGTGCCTACCCCCTTTGATCCCCCGGTCCAAACCTCTTCCCCACCGGACGTGTTTTTCCAAAAATCCCATTGCTCAGGCTTGGAGTCCTTGCCCGGAATCTTCATATAAAACCACGTATTTTCGCCGCAGTTATTGATGACTGTTACACGCTTGGTAAAGCCTGTTTCACCCATCTGTTTATCACAACTCGCCGAATCTGCGGCATCGATAAACAGTGTGGGTGAATTCAGTGTCTGGTTGTTTTCGATCTTTCCATGCAACAGCGTTGCGGTGTAGGTTAAAACGTTACTCCCCTCATCATAATCCGGATGATCCAGCGTCACAATGTGCATCTTGAGTTCGCCGCTTTTTGTGTATGATGTCATAGAAGCATTTGGCGGATCATCCCCAAAAAGGCTGGGCCAGGCCAGCTCGAAAAGCTCAACCGGATACACAAACGAAAAACGATCCGGCGCGTCTGCCAGATAATATGATTCGGGATAAACATTGTTCAAATAAAGCGTGTACACACCCTCAGTCCCTGTTTCCTCAAAATAGGCGCTGGGCGCGACCTGGGCAAATGAATAGATATCTGTCTCCCCATCTTCATTATTGTTTAATACGGTTATCTTGATATTTTTAAAATCTACTGTACCTTCAGGGTGTTTGTCGTCCATTGTGGAATTTTCAAGGGTAACATCGAAGGTGAGTTTTTTCAATTTTGAGTTATACAGAGGGTCCCGTAAGATCAAGAATAATCCGTCGTTTAAAACATTCGGTGGTATCCATCCGTCCAGAATGGCGTTTGGGGCGATATCCACATAAACAGCAGACCATACGGTTTGAACAAAATACTCTACCGTTTCTGTGCCGGATTCCCGCCCTGGTCTGTCCGTGTACCAAAGCATCTCTTCTGATACGTTCTCTAAGGTGAGTGTGTATTCCCAACTCTGATCAGTGGCAGACACGGTTCCCTGTCCCGCGCTCTGAACAATGGGGGCAAGGGTCCCCTTCTCGGCGAACAGCACATTCACACGTGTAGACAGGTTGCTTGGAGTTGAGCTACCACTATCGCTGTCGCTGCATCCCAAAGGGATCACTGCCAGAAGACCTAACACCACAAAAAAACCAATAAACTTTTCTAATGATTTCATTTTGCTTCTCCTATCTTGATTGGTTATTAGCTAAAACCAAGATATTAGTATAGGTTTTTTCTGAATTTCGGCCCCTGGCTTTCCATCCTCATCTCACTATAGGTTTGGCTTTCTCTAAAGGACGATAAAAGCTCCCAACAGGTCAAACTGTGCCTATCAGAGCAAGGCATGTATATTTTGAGGTTGTTCTCCATGGGGTAACCTCTGATGATTTGAGGTTGAAGGTTTGGTGGGAATACCTGCAGTTGATAAAATGACAAAAAATCCTTTATGTCAAGAAAAATCGGCTTTCAGGAAACTTTTTACAGTGATCGATTGTGGGCTCGAAAAATGAGACAATATCACCAGGGTTTCTTGATATTTGGCAGCACCCCCGGAAAAGGACTACGTGCAGAAGGTAGCATCGCACATCGGGCAAGGTTATGCAAGACTGCCAGATCAATTCTTCGGTTTTTCAAAGGATAATGAGGTCAGAAAACAACACCACACCGCCACAGCCCAGCCTGATACCACATATTTTGTGGTTCCTTTTTCCTTGACGCACAAGGGGAATTTCTCTATAGTTCTTCTGGCAAAAAGCAATGTCCTATCACATAACATTTATTTGTTAATAATATTGGAAAAAGTCTGTAGATTAATTACAGATTTTATGTAAGTGATCACGGGGTGTAATCAAAATTTTGATTACTCAAGCCAAGAAAGGTCTGGGCTTTGATCTTTGAAATAGCATTCAACTGCGTCCACCAACACAGGGAAGGTTGGCATAGAACATATTGAGCAGGTTTGTTTGAGTGATTTTATTTGTATTCCATAGGGAATAAAAAACACTGTTTCGGAGAGATTCGATCAGCGATTTTTTTTCGGCAAGAATCATCAAAAAGGAGATTGGAAAAAGACGACAAGTGACACGACGGAAAAAAAGCCCCTCTGGTTGTTAATCGAGGAAAATATCCTTGAGCTTTCTTCGGAGGACCTCTCAGAGGAAAACCGGGAACAGACGATTCAACGGGTTGCAGGTGAACTTGACGATACGGGTTACAATGTCTCGCGTCATGGGGGCAATATACTTCAATTGAGATGGGCTATAGATGAAAGGTGCAAAGTCGGAAGGCCTCTTATGAAGGATTTCAACGAGGCCATCGCGGCACTTGCACTGGAGGACATGGCTGACCCTATTTCGGCAAATGCTAAGCTCGTCCGTGACCTTGGAGAGGCTTGGCCAAAGCTTAAAGGGTCCGAACGCAAAGCGGATGTGCTGCGGATTGTCGAGAAGACAAAAGTCGATCTGCTCATTACCAAGGCAAAAGGCCTGCCTGGCGAT
>JAUVRS010000216.1 GCA_030597505.1 Desulfobacteraceae bacterium | reverse complement strand
TTTCCTGACGGAATTTTTCTGCCCCGCTCCTGCAAAAGGGAGTTTTTGTTAAACCAAAAGCAGTTTGAAAGGGCAAACCCATTGAAAAATGGGGACGCAAAACCACGGGTCTACAGCATAACAGCCATGATCGCCGGGTTCCCGACTGCCGGGTCGCATCATGCCTTTGCTGCCGAAGCTCAAGGGCATTTTCTTTGCCACGGATGTTTTCATCTATTTGTGGCGGATCTTGTTGCGACTGACTATCACATTTCAATCAAAAACTGGAGGACGGCAATTGAATCGGAACGCGGTAAAAAGAATGAGGGAACAGCTTTTGCTGAGCAAGACAGAGCTTGCCAGAAAGGCCGCGGTTTCTCCTTTGACCATCGACAGGGTTGAGAAAGGAATGACCTGCCGGGTTGAGACAAAGCGGAAAATCCTGCTTGCGCTGGGGTTTGATATCTCTGAAAAAACCAAGGTCTTTCCAGAACTCTAAGGGTATTCTCTATGGCCCCTCCCAAGAAAAACCAATTGGTAGGACTGGATATTGGGTCCCATTCCGTCAAGCTGGTTGAGCTGGATCAAAACAACCGGGGAAGGTTTCTAAAGAATTTTGGAATAATAGGGCTTCCTCCAGGTGCACTCATTGATGGCGCCATAAAAGAGATGGATCCCATATCCGATGCCATAAAGACCCTTTTTTCAACACTAAAGGTGAGAAACTACAATGTGGCCACGTCCATGTCCGGTTATTCGGTCATAGCCAAAAGCCTGACATTTGAAGGGAAAAAGAATGAGGCAGAGATAGAAGCCGCCATCAGGGAGGAGGCCGAGCAGCATATACCCTTTGACATCGATGAGGTAAACATTGATTTTGACATCCTGTCCGCTGAGGAGGGCCTCCCCCAAGACCAAACGGATCAGGGGCAAACAGATCGGGAAGCCTCATCTGAAAAGGCGGGAGAAAAAAAAGAACAGGTAAACGTCATGCTGGTGGCGGCCAGAAAGGACATCATTGATGACTACGTAGGCTTGATTCGAGCGGCAGGTCTCAACCCCGGGGTTTTGGATGTTGACGCCTTCGCCCTCCAAAACACCGTGGAGTTAAGCACGGAAGACCCTGACGGCTGTTTTATCATTGTGGACATCG
This sequence comes from Desulfobacteraceae bacterium, assembly GCA_030597505.1. GTDB lineage: Bacteria > Desulfobacterota > DSM-4660 > Desulfatiglandales > Desulfatiglandaceae > JABMQV01. The sequence continues at coordinate 3,927 of JAUVRS010000216.1, read as the reverse complement.
GCGCACAGGCACTGGGGATAAATGCCGTCAAGAACGGGGTTTCTCTGTTTTCCAGAGATTCATCATACGGGGGGCAACAGGTCACAGAGGCCATCATGTCCGAATTTGGTGTGGACTTTGATGCGGCCGAAAAAATAAAACTCACCCCGCTCGCGACGAACGACATAAAAGATGGCCTCTCAAAAATCCTTTCTCTTCAAACCGCATCGTGGGTTCGGGAGATAGGAAGGGCCCTTGACTTTGTTGGCAGCACCTATCCGGAGGAAGCAATAAAGAAAATCGTTATTACCGGGGGCTCTTCCAGGATCCCGGGCTTTCAGAAATACCTGGGACTCGAGCTGGGTATACCCATCGAAGAACTCAATCCCTTTAAGGGTATTCTCGCAAGAGAGTCCCAGTTTGATCATGAATATCTTAACCTTGTGGCGCCCCAGGCGGGTGTTGCGGTCGGTCTGGCCTTAAGAACCATGGGTGACAAATGATCAGGATAAATCTCCTGCCCTTCAGGGCAGCCAAAAGAAAGGAGAACATACGTAGACAGGTCAGTATCTACGTCCTGGCGGTCATATTTCTTGTAATAGCAATCGTCTATTTTGCCTTGGACCTGAACAGCCAACTTGCTGCCGCCCGGTCAAGGGAAGATACGCTCAAGCAGGAAGTAATCAAATATGCCAAGATCAGCAGGAAGATTCAACAGCTAAAACAAAAAACAGAACGCACCACTGCCAAGCTAAAGGTTATCAAAGGACTTGAAAAGAAAAAGATGGGGCCTTTCCAGCTCCTTTCAGAAATCGCCTGGGCCGTGCCAACGGACAAATTGTGGTTGAGTTCTCTAAAAGAGCAGGGAGGGATCCTGACCCTGACAGGCACCGCCATGGACAACAATACGGTCGCCCTCTTTATGACCAATCTCGAAAAGACCTCTGTCATACGCTCGGTCGACCTCAAGACCACCAAACTAAAAACCCTCAAAAAACAAAAACTGGATGTCACTGATTTTGCCCTTGTCTGCAAGACATCCTTCCTCAAAGAGAAACCCAAGCCAAAACCAAAAAAGAGCCGAAAAAGGAAACGCTAAATGCCCTTAGGCAAAGATATCCGGTCGCAATGGGACGCGTTCGCATTCCTGGAGAAAGTGGGAAAACTTGGGAAAACCCAAAAGATACTCATCTTTGCGGGGTCCGTCATCCTGCTGGCCGGCGGCTTTATCTTCCTCTTCTATCTGCCAAAGACCACCGAGATCACAATGGTAAAAAAAGAGATCTCAAAGCTTGAAAACAAGCTTTTGGTGGCAAAAAGGGCGGTAAAAAATGAGGCCAAAATCGAAGCTGCTTTTAATGAGGCCACTGCCAAATTAAAGGCGGCCCTCAAGCTGTTGCCGGACAAACGGGAGATACCGAGCCTCTTGAGAAACATCAGCAATCTGGGGAAAGATTCCCGGCTCGAATTTCCCCTGTTCAGCCCCCAGGGTGAAAAACCCCAGGATTTTTATATGGAGATCCCGGTGAGTATCGTGCTGAGCGGCAAGTATAATGATGTGGCAACATTTTTTGACAAGGTGGGGGCCATGGCCCGGATTGTCAACATCCACGGGATCTCCATGAGACCGGAGAAATCAATGTCGACCACCCTGATGACAAAATGCACGGCAACAACATACCGCTTTAAAAGTGAGGCAGAGCAAAAGGCCGCAAAAAAGGCGGCGGCGGCAAAAAAGAAAAAAAAGGGCCGATAGGGTCATGAAATCCAATCATCACGCCATCTTTGCTGCACTCATCCTCATGGTTTTTACGCTGGGGGCTGAGCCGGTCTGTTCTCAGCCCAAGGATGAAGCCCAGTCTCAACTCCAAGATCAACCCCGGGACCAGACCCAAAATCAACCCCAAAACCACCTCAAGAGACCGCTCCCGGACCCCTTTCTTTCCTATTTTATAAAGGCACAGAAGAGCCTCAACAAACAGGAAGCGGAAAAAAAGCGCCAGCAAAAACTGGCGTTGGACAGGGAGAAACAGAGACAGCTCACCGCTGCCAAAAAACTAGAGGCCCTCCGAGAACCCTACACCGATCTGCAAAAGCTGGAACTGGCCCAGCTGACCCTGACGGCCATTGTGAGCACGACGGGAAAGGCATGGGCCATGGTCCGTGACAAAATGGGCAGGGGATACATCCTGAAAAAAGGGACATTTATCGGGACAAACGGGGGGGTGGTAAAGGAGATCGTGTGGAAGGTCAAAAAGGCCCTCTTTGGAAAACAATATGTGCGAAAGGTCCTTATCAAAGAACCCTACCTGTCAAAGGACCAGTACATCAAGTACAAAACCATTGAGATGAAAATGGCTGAGATGGAGTATAAATAGATTCGTAACTTAATATAAGGAATAAACCATGAAAAGACTACTCACCATGAAAAGCCTGCTCAGGGTATTGCCATATGTCATTTTCCTGACCCTCACCTTTGGCTGTCAGACCGCCAATAAACAGGAAAATGTCCCCAGCCCCGCCGACTCGTTTGATGGATTTATTTCTTCTCTTCTCATTGAAACCGCCACAAAACACTTTGACAAGGAAAAAAAGCCCGTAATCAAGGTGGCTGTCTTTCCTTTCACCGACCAAAAAGGGGATATCACCACGGGTTCCATGTATCTCACCAACCGTGTGAGACTCGCCTTTGGCCGCAGCCCTCAATTTGATCTCCTGCCCGTTGAAGAGTTTGCAAAAAACGCCATCATAACCGCCACGCTCTTTGACAAGGATACCAGGGTACGAGACCGGCTGGCAACCGGCCTCAAGGCGGATGTCTACCTTTTTGGCGAAATCGGCACCAGCGACCCAACCCTCTTTGTCTGCAAAATAAAAATGTGGGAAATCGACGGGTCCTCTGATGACCCGGCAATGATCCAACCCGCAATGATCCAAACGGACGAGTTTGCCTGGCCCCCGGACCTGACAGACTCGGGCTATGTTTTTTTCAGAGAGGTCCTGATCAGCGCCGCCGAGCAATCAACCGAATCACTAAAGGCCATCAACCTGGCCGATGTCCTTATTTTGACCCAGCCCATGTGTGATGACCTCAATCTATCCTGGGAGGTCAAGTCCGACGGCATGATATATGACCGGAGAAAGGAGCGGGGAGTAAAATCTCTCCGCGACCGCACGGGTCAGATCATGCAGGGCCGTGTCAAAAGCCCGGAGACCCTGAAAGAGCTCAGTTTTGTAATCAAGAACTTTACGTTGCTGACAAAAGAAACCGGCGGCAAGGCCGCCACCCTGGAACCCTACATGCTTCCGATAGCCAGCGACTACTATTTTGTCCCCTACGAAAAGGGAGGCGGGGAATGGGGGCTCCGGTTTATGTATCTTTGGAGCACCCCGGGAAGAAGCCAGAAACCCTCCGACTGGGAGAGCGGCAAAGGGTGGCAGCTTTACGAGGCCCAGGAGGACTGGTCTTTCAAGATGCCGGTGGGGGTTCATACGGCCACGGCCACCCTCAAACCGGTTGCCGAAACCGAATTCGGGACAAAACTCCCCAGATCGGAATTTGTGTCAAAGTTCAAGTTTGCCGTAAAACCGGGGAAAAACATATATGTGATCAATTATGTCTATCGAAGTGACAGACCCGAGATCTTTGTCAGACGGCTTGAGATAAAGGATACAAAGGACGAAAAAGGCGAGGGTATAAAGAAAATAACCGCAATCTACACGGTGTATGGGCTGGATTGAGGCGATTTACGATTGTTGATTGTTGATTGATGATTGGCGAAGGACGAATAACCTTTTGGATTGATGATTGTCGATTGCCGAATAACGAGTAACCAGTAACCAGCAACGAGCAACGAGCAACCAGCAACGAGCAACGCGTCACAAGAGAATGACCAGGAGGGGAAATCAATGAAACCAGGACAGACCGGAACAGCCACATATATTCGT
>JAUVRS010000111.1 GCA_030597505.1 Desulfobacteraceae bacterium | reverse complement strand
TAAATTTTACGGGAAATAATTGATAATTATTTGGAGGAATGTTAATTGCTTGTCACTAGATCCTGATATTTTATTCCATGTGTCCAACATTGAGGGTTCCGGATCTTGATTGCCAAGCAAGACTTGAAAGGATATTCATCATGGCCAAGTTAGACCTCCTTGAAACCTTTAAAAAACGAACCCGACACCCATTCCGGCCCAGGGCTTCGCATATCATTGATAAGTTATTCCCCGACTTTGAACCCTTCCTGGCCCCTAAAGGTTCGTTGCTGACGGGGTCCTGCCAGTTTGAGGAGAAAAAGATTTTTGTAATTGCCCAACAAAAACCTACCCCAGAGGACCTTCAAAGCAAGGACGATCTCAAAAAACTCAATTATGGAATGCTGACCTCGGACGATCATTCATTCATCTTGACCGTGTTAAAAAGAGCCAGGGTCTCAGATCCGGAGAACACCTTTATTTTCTCTATAATCGATACCTATGGCGCAGACATCTCCATGTATTCAGCACAACGTTTTCAGGCCTTTTTTATCGCCCAACTGATACGGGAGTTTCTGACCTTACCCTTGCGGACTATATCCCTGATCCTTGGAGAAGGGGGGAGTGGGGGGGCTTTGGCCATTCAGGTGACGGACATAAGGGGCCAAATGGAGGATGCCCTTTACGCAACCGCCCCTCCTGAAAGCATGGCTTCCATTGTATTCAGAGACCCGACCCGAATCGAAGATGCCCTTACTATTCTCAAACCCGGTGCCAGGGACCTCAAAAACCTTGGGGTGATAGACCGAATTGTACCATCACCCGAGGATGTCACAAATCAGGAGGAGACCGCGGGGAATATCAACCAGTTTCTTGTCAAGGCTATAAAGGACCTTTCTCGTTCAGGCATTCCCAAACTAATCAAGAAACGAGAAATCAGGGCCAAACAGTACGGTGTCTCCAAGGGAAGCGGCACGCTTTATGACATAAAGCGGTATATAGAAAAGCCTATCAGGAACGTATTTCGCAAACCCCCTCCGGATATCAACATCGTCAATTATACCAGCCTGATAGATGTGGCCGACGACTATGGAAACCCTCAAAACATGGCATCTGACACTGAATTTGTCAGATGCGGTGCAGAGCGGGCGGGAGACAAGAGTTCGAAGGCATGTGGGAAACTAATCCCCCTCAAATCCTTGCTTGACAACTTCAATGTGTGTCCTGAATGCGGATATTCCTACACCCTGGGGGCCAGCGGGTGGATCGACTGTCTTGCTGACACTGGAACCTTTCACGAGATTTACCGGAACTTGACCGTGGACCAGCTTCTGGAAGAGGACGCCATCACCGACTATTATCGAGATTTTCTGTCAAAACAGGAGGGGCGTTCTCATTTCGAGGAATCCCTTGTGGTGGGCAGGGCACAAATACACCGTCTACCTGTGGTCATGGCGATCGGGGCCTTTTATTACTGCGGGGGCTCCATGGGCGTGGTGTTTGGTGAAAAGTTCAGAAGGGCAGTTGACCTTGCCATACAGGAAAATTTACCCTTTATAAGTCTTTGTTGCTCTGGCGGCGCAAGACTTTATGAAGGGATTTCAGCACTCATGCAGATGGTAAAAACAATAGAGTCGGTAAATCGGTTGAAGCGGCACGGTCTCCTATATATATCGATCCTGGCCGATCCCTCCGCGGGCGGGGCAATCGCCAGTTATGCCGCCCTGGGAGACATCATGATTGCAGAACCGAATGCGCTGGTGATCTTCGCGGGGCCCCGGGTCATGAAAGCCCGAGGGTTTACAGTGGATGAAGGTCTGATCCGATCTCACAACTTACACCAGATATCAAAAGAGATTTATCAAGAGTTGGACTATTATCACGACATACGGGGAATTCAGGAAATCTGTGAAAGAAAAAATATGAAGCTCTGCTTAGCCAAGTATCTCGAGCTATACAAACGGACGTCTTTCACATCAAAAAGAAGACGCAAAAAAAAGACAAAAAAGACCCTGTTGTTTTAATGACCTAAGCTCTGTCTCCCTTTTCTTGCTCCAAGAGATCCCGGAGGGCCGGCTTGACGTAAACCCGGGTGAGGTCAAACCGTATCAAGGCTTTGGCCAGGGTCTGAATTTTCTCCTTTATGGAGGCCCTGTCGTTTACAAAAATAACATATTGGTTCTTTATACGGCAGAGCCCCCCTGACGCAAAGGCGGTCTCACCTTCCAAATCCTCATAACGCAAGTTTATCTCGAGGCTTTCCGCCAAGGCCTCAAGATGGGACAGGATCACCATCTCATCCAATCTGAGCTCCTACTACGAAAAATGGCGGTGACCGGATTTCTGACCGAGAACCCAGGGTTTTCGGTCAGGTACACTTATCTCAGCCGTTTGAGATCTTCTACCAATCCCCTCACGGCATCTGCGGAATGGCCAAGCGCCTCTTTCTCTTCCGCCGTCAAATCGATTTCAATTATCTCCTCTACGCCGCTTTCTCCCAGTTTTACGGGAACACCGATAAATAGGCCATCGATGCCATATTCACCCTCCAAAAAAGCAGCACAGGGGAGGATTTTTTTCTTGTCTTTCAGAATGGCCTCTGCCATTTCAACGGCCGCCGATGCCGGCGCATAATAGGCACTCCCCGTCTTGAGAAGGCCAACGATCTCTGCACCTCCGTTTCTTGTCCTGTCCGCCAGGGCTTCAATCCTGTCCGGGGGCAGCAATTCCGTAATGGGGATACCCGCAACAGTGGAATACCGCGGCAGCGGGACCATTGTATCACCATGCCCCCCAAGGACAAATGCATGGGTATTTTCAACGGAAACATTTAGTTCCATGGCGATAAAGGCGCGAAAACGGGCCGAGTCCAGAACCCCTGCCATGCCAATAACCCTGTTCTTTGGAAACCCGCTGGTCTCATACGCCACATGACACATGGCATCCAGGGGATTGCTGACAATGATGAGAATGGTATTTGGAGCAACCGCTGCCACGTCTTTTGTGACCTCCCGCATAATCCCCATGTTGGTTGAAAGGAGATCATCCCGGCTCATACCCGGCTTTCTGGGAATACCCGCAGTTATGATCACAATATCTGAATCTTTTGCCTCACTATAGTCGCCGGTGACACCCGTGATCCCTGAATCATGTTTTTCTATGGGGGCCGCCTCTGTCAGATCAAGGGCCTTTCCCGCAGGAACACCTTCAAGTACATCAATCAAAACCACGTCAGCCAGATCTTTTTCCGCGACAAGCATGGCTGCTGTAGCCCCAACATTACCTGCCCCTATAACGGTAACTTTCTTTTTCATCTTAAAACTCCTTTCTCGGGTTCAGGTTGTAATCTTGGGATTATATGGGACATATCTCTCAGCGTCAAGAAAATGAGCGTTTTCGGAAGCGGAAAGAGGGGGCGCCATGTGGATGGGTTGCGAGCAAAGGACTGAGTCGGGAGACCGGGTTTTTAAAATGGCGCGGAAAAAGATGAATATTTCCAGACTTGCTGACCCGCAGCCAGTTCGTTTAGGGTCCGCACTCCCTAGCCCATCTCATGTTTTTGGATGAAAAGGGTTCTGTTTTATCCGGGCATGTGCGGTTAGCCTTTTCCATATTTTTCATACTTTTCATATTCCCTTTTGAGCCAATCGGGCCAATATCCATAATCAATGGGGTAGCTGGCGTCCAATGCCTGAAAGGAGCCATCACCGGCAACTTTCCTGATTTGTTCCTGTGAATTATACCTCACCTCATCAACACCCACTAATTTTGCTACCGCCTTATTTATCTCATCCATGGACTTGTCATAGGGATTATCATCTTTGAAAGCTCTCTGTGAGGCAAGCTCATGGAGACACTCTATTCCCCGGTGCCACTCTTTAAACGACGGAAAAAACATTGGACCATAGGAAATCCAAAATTCAATAAAATTTGCCCCTGCATTATATACCACCCAGACGGAACCACCTTCGCTGACACTGCCCCTCACAATACTGTCATCCCCCATCGCGATATTTTTTCCATTCAAAAGGGAATCGATCCCGCCAAATTTAAGACCCACCTCCTGGGTTCTTGTTTTAGATTCCCCTTCTTGAAACGTCCTGACAGCTTGAGGGAGTTTTATCAATGCCGGAAACAGCCTTCTGCCCAAGCCCTCAGCTATCCCCACGGTCACACCCCACCCTGATTCAGGATTTGGAATGACAATATCGGCCACTGAATCACTATATTGATCAACCAGTTCCAGACCCAGTTCCTTCCTCAGCTGGAATATCTCCTTTCCTCTAAAGATGGATCCTACATTACCAAAATAAACACCCTGAAAAATATCCGGCATCAGAGGTTTTTCTTTCAATCTCTTTGTCTCAATTCCCCCGGATGAACATATGGTCATCTCCGCGCCATCATATTCCGTTACAGTCTTCCCGCTAAGCCTTCTGTGTGAGCAGGATTCAGAGCTGACAACAAACGTTCCGTCAATCACGGCGTAACACAAAGGTTCAAACGCTTTATCATCGTTTAAGACGATCAGATAAATCTCTTTGCCGTCATGAACCAGGGCTGTCAGTGCAAACGTTGCCCTGCCGTGCAGACTGTCAAGCAGTTTCTCACCTGCACCAAATGAGATGCCTTCCTGGGTAATGTATTTGTGTAACAAAGCGCCAATGATCTCTGTCTTGTTATCGGTCTGTAGCGTGTAGCCCGGTTCAAGTTCGACCCTCAGATCATCCTCCTTTATGAGATATCCGTCCATAGTCAAAACCACTGTGATATCGGAATTATTCTTCGGGTAGATCTTTATTGGCTCAGCATTGATCTTTTCGGCTATCTTCCTCTTGGTATAACCTATGTTTCCTATTGCCGCCACAGGTCCCAAATCCTGAAATATTCTAATTATGTTGTGGTCTATTACCTCGGCAATTCTCCCCAGGCCTTTGTGAATATAAATGCCCTTCCTGTTTCCAATGGCCAAACCGGTGCTGGCTTTTCCCCTGTGTTGACACGCACCTGTGGCCAAAAATGTTTTGGATACCAGTTCATTGTCATCTGCCCCAAACACACCAACAACTCCGTCCATTTAGCCCCTCCTCAAAGTTTTCGGACCCTCAATTTATCATTAACAAACGACAGTTTTTGTCCATCCAAGATAGAGAACCTATATACAGGATTCCTTATATCAAATAAAGACAAATTTATCTTACAGGATCGTCCCGCTGGATAAACATTCATGCTGTTCTCTCAGACCGTCAAAACACCCGGGCCATTACCCCTGGACTTATTGAGCGGCTCATTGTTTGCATATCCAAGAAGCCACCCCTCAGCTGCGATCCCACACAAAAAAAGGCCTCCCAGGACAATTCGTCCGGGAGGCCTTTCTCGATCAACTCAACAAATCAATTTTAAGAGTTGAGTATTTTTTTGGCGGTTTCGTCATTGACATCTGAGATGTGTTTGATGCCCGTTTCCCTTGCAGTTTCCCTGTTTCCGGAAAAGATATCTTCCCTTGTAATCTGGTCAGTGGAAAATTTCCTTGCACCAGCCATAAGCTGTTGCAGACCACAGGCCAGTTTGTCGGCCATGGTCCAAAATGCAATTGCCCCATACGGAATGTTCTTCATCTCACGTTTTCCAACCTTTTTTTCAACGTCAAAGTATGATGCAAAGATTTCCTTGGCACTGGTTCCAAGGCTGCTTACCGTTTTTGGCAATTTCTCCCAGTTACCATTGAGTTTTTCTCTCCTCTCTGGATGGAGGGCGCCCTCAATGTTGGCCCCAACAAAACCGGGTATCATGATCCCCCGCCCCATACAGATGAGTTTTGTATATGGAGCCCCCAGGGCCAAGCCCTTAAAAATGTTGTCCTCAAGGGCAAACCCGCCGGCCATGGACATGTCAACGACCCGTTCACCCTTTGCGCTCAATATACTTGCGTATTCGTGCGCCTTTGAATGAAGGAGGATCGAGGGGACACCCCAGCTTTGCATCATGTTCCACGGGCTCATCCCTGTTCCCCCGCCGGCGCCGTCAATGGTCAGGAGGTCCAGCTTGGCGTCGGTGGCAAACTTTATGGCCATTGCAAGCTCCTCCATACCGTATGAACCGGTCTTTAAGGAAATCCGCTTGAACCCGATACTGCGAAAGTATTCAACGGTTTTCATAAAATCATCCCGCACCTGTTCAACGCTGCTCAAATTCGTGCCGCCCAAACGGCTGTGCCGTGCAAATGACTTGATGGCTCCCTGTTTAAAGGCCTCCTGCACCTCAGGTGCTGCCGGGTCGGGGTCTACAACATACCCACGTTTTTTGAGAAATAGTGCATAGTCAAGGCTGGTCACCTGTATTTCACCGCCTATGTCCTTTGCGCCCTGCCCCCATTTGAGTTCAATGATGCATTTGTCACCATATTTATCACAAACAAATTCCGCGACCCCATTTCGTGTATCTTCAACATTGAGTTGGACAATCACACCGCCATAGTCTTGATTGTACCGAAGGTAGACGTCAATCCGCCTCTCCAGCTCGGGCGCACTTTTTATCTTACCTTTTTTTGATTTACCCCTTCCTATCTTTGAATTTCGATCAACCCCCACGACATTTTCACCAATCACGATGGGAATGCCAACCAAAGCACCACCGATAGCAAAGGAATCCCAGTATTTTTCTGCGATAAAGGTCGAGCCAAGGGCCCCCGTCATAAGGGGCAGCCGGAACTTGGTCTTGACTTCGTTGCCAAACTCACCCGCAAGATTCACATTGGGGAAAATACAATCATCGGGGTCATCGGAAAGACCTTTTGCCAGCCCATTTACTCCATAAGCATACCCCTGAATCCTCAACGAGTTATAGGAGACTCCCACATGGGTCGTATTGTTTGCCCCGGCCGTAACAAGACCAAAATCCCTCGGGTACAGCAGTTTTCGGCCCTGGAGGCTTGAAAGCCAAGTCTCACACTTGCCCTGGCAGTCAGCCCTGCACAGCGTGCAAAGGCCGGACTCGGCTGGATTCCCCCTGTTTGTTGTACCAAGCACATCATTACTTTTTGAAAATCTCATCCTCAATTCTCCTTTCATCCAATCAAAATAAAAAAGGCGCCTTTCCCCCGCGGGGATAGACGCCTTTGTCCTAAAATAAAAAAAATATTACCCCGCACGCCTTTGTGCGAGCTAATTATTTACCAAAAAAATTATTTTAACTAATTTCAGGGGTTCCGTCAAGCCATTTTTTTAAATTTTTGTATCAGCATCCGAGACAAACCAAATGCAAAATCCAACACCTTGGTTTTATTGAATCTTTCGCAAAGCCCCAATAGGTTAAGAAAAATAACGGAAAAATTCTGGAGACGTCACCCCGGTCAAATCTCATCTGAGAGAAGAACAGCCTCGGCCACGTGACGCATTGATTTTCGGGAATCCATGCTTCGCCGCTGAATCCATCGGTATGCCGCGTCTCCTTCAATTTTCCTGCGTCGCATCAGAATCTCTTTGGCCCGTTCCACCAATTTTCGTGTCTCCAGTTCTTCCTGGATCACTGTTGTCTTTACCATAAGTTCCGTATTGAGAATGGCCACAGAGGCCTGGTTGGAGACGGCTGTCACAAGATTTACTTCAGTCTCAGAGAATTCATGCGGTTCGGCCGTAAAGCAGTTTAACACACCGATCACCTTTTCGTCCTTGACCTGCAAGGGCACTCCAAGCAT
>JAUVRS010000098.1 GCA_030597505.1 Desulfobacteraceae bacterium | reverse complement strand
TCCGAAAGTGATATTGCGTGTGGCTGCGGCATTGGCTGGATCATCTCGCAAACGGGCAAAAAGCAAGGGTAACCCATCATTGGTGTCCGGCAGAGGGGTCCGCCCCGTGGACCAGGAACTCCACTTTCCATCCTTTGAAAGACCCGTAAACCCTCCACACCCTATGACGCAGCGCAAATCACCTTGTTTGTTGTTGTAAACGAATTGCCTCCCATTGATCGTCACGCTGGTTTGTTCTCTTTTGCTGATGAATCCCACGGGGCAAACACGGGCGCAGATAGAGCAGTTATCGCAAAGGGTTTCTTCCATGAGCATGTCGGGTTCCAGCAGGGCGTCGGTGAGAACACCTCCCAGATATACATTTGACCAGTGTCCGGGGACCATCACGTTTCCGCTCCACCCAAAGGTTCCCACCCCTGCGCCGACAGCCATATAGCGGAGCGATAGAGGAGGTTTCACATCATGATCGGGAAGTTTTTTTTCAAATGTGTGGTCCGGGCGGTAGAGTCCGTTGGGGATGATGGCGTGGGCCTTGAACCCGGCGTCTTTCAGGCGACCCGCAATGATGTTTGCGATACGGTATATCTCATTGTAAACATGGTGCATGTTGTCCCTTATGACCATCCGGGTTACCTTGCCCAGATAATCGGCGATCCAGCCGGTTCCGGTGGTCACCGCAAATGAAACCACAGTGTTGGCCCAGGGCCGAAGATATCGCATATCCGCTGATAGCGGCGCCTCCGAAAAGGTCGCCCGGCGGGCGATCCCGGCCCGGATGAGCCCTTCTGCAAGTGCGAGTTTTTTAAGTTCGGTTTCCAGCATTCCTACCCCCCATTATTGGATGTGTAATCACATAGAAGAAACGGGATCAGATGTGCCGCATCCGCTTGAATTTCAAATCTATTGCCAAGAACATTGTACTTTAATAAGTATCCCGTTAGGGGGCCTGCCGTCGACCCTGTTGCCGGGTCCTCAATTATACCAAAATGTGGCGCAGAAGACCCTTGGAGTTGACAACACTAATTGATACACACGCGTCTTACCTCACTCATGTTTGTTAATCCCTGAAAAACCTTTTGGATCCCATCCTGTCTCAAAGTAGTCATGCCTTCCTTTGCTGCCTGAGCAAAAAGTTCCTCCGAACTTGCGTTATTTTTTATCAGTAGTTTTATCTGAGGGGTGCCTTCCATCAACTCATGTATCCCCGTTCGGCCTTTGTAGCCAGTATCAGAGCACGTTTCACACCCAACAGACCGATAAAGGACAAGGTCCTCCGTGAATACTATGTTTGTAGCTTCAAAACAATCGGCACCGTAATCATTTACAATCTCTTCAAATTCATCTCTCGAAGGATGGTATTTTTCACGACACTCTAAGCATAGCTTCCTGACCAGCCGCTGGGCCAGGACACCCAGTAAGGCGTCAGAAAAATTGAGAGCATCCAGTCCCATGCCTAACAACCTGGCTACTGTTTCTGAGGCGCTGTTTGTGTGTAGCGTAGAAAACACAAGATGACCGGTCAGGGCCGCCTTTACTGCAGTAGAGGCCGTTTCAAAATCACGCATTTCCCCGATCATTATAACATCCGGATCGGCTCTCAAAAATGAACGTAACAGCCGGGAAAAATCAAGGCCAATTTTTGGCTTCACCTCCACCTGACTTATTCCCGATTGGGTTATCTCCACAGGGTCTTCCGCGGTCCAAATCTTGATTTCCGGATGATTGATAGAGCCGAGGGCGGCGTGCAATGTGGTTGTCTTCCCGGAACCCGTTGGACCTGCCGCCAGTATAATACCATAAGGTTGAGCGATTATTTTTTTTATTACCTTCATATTTCGCTCATTTAGCCCCATCTCGGTTTCCTCCAGTTTCATGGCACCGGCTTCGGCCAGAATCCTTAATGCCGCAGCCTCAAAACCGCCTGTCGTTGGAAGCGTGGCCACCCGCAGTTCAAAGTGGGGGAACCCTTTGCGTCTGAACTTGATCTTGCCATCCTGAGGTAAGCGTCTTTCAGTAATGTCCATATTTGCCATAATCTTGACTCTGGAAATCAATCCGCGAGCCATGGAGTTGGGCACCTGGGCATACTCCTGGCATAGCCCGTCTATCCGGAAACGGATGCCAGTCATCTTTGACATTATTGACGGTTCAATATGAATATCCGACGCATCCTTTCGAAAGGCAGTCAGAATAACTTGATCAATCAATTTTACCACCTGGCTTGATGACTCATCAAAAGCATCTTGTTCCTCGTCATCGTCATCAGGTTCCTCAAGAGGGACATGAGAAATCATATCCATCTCTTCAAACATATCGTCAACACTCGCCCCGGCATCGCTCCTTATAAAATGATTGATAAACTCTTCGATATCCTCCTTGATTCCCACCAAAAAATCGATCTGTTTTGTTTTCATCAATGCGATAATCTGATCGGTTTTTCTGAGGTCTCTGGGGTCATCAATGAGAACCTCCAACCTTTCTTTTCCCCATCGCAAAGGGACCCATCCGGCGTGTAGGAGGTATGACTTTTTTAATTTACTTACAACCTCAAATGGAATGGACAAATTGGCATCAAATTCCTGAAAGGGGCATCCATAGAATTCTGACAAGGACTTTCCTATTTCTTCTTTTTTGATCTTGAAATGCGATATCAGAACAAATTCCACGCTTTTTTTAATTTTTTTGGAAATGTCCAGGGCCTTTTGAAGTTGAGCAACGGTCGTAGCATCCGTTTTCAGAAGATAACTGTATCTTGAACCGCGAGAGACCGTCGGTGTTCTCAAATCGAGTTTTTCCTTAATGTCCTCGTTTTCCGGATCGTTTTTTGAAGCAATTTTGAACTGGATGACAGCCAGATCCTTGTGCCCCTTATGTTCCAGTTGGAGACCAAAAGAAAATTTGATCTGGGCCATTTGCTGGTTCTTCAGGTTTTGTTTGTTTATGGTCTGCTCCATCCTTTCTACGGCTTCGTCGGGGGCGAATACTTCCAAAAGGCATTCCCCAAAATCCGGTATGATCTTGGCTGCCGGGTAATCCATTTTAAAGAGTTTTTCATATTCGACCATCGCCTCTTCCAAAAGACCCAGTTCCTTGAAGGCTGTCGCACTGTTCAAGATTTCCACCAGGTTACTCCCATCAGTTGAAACAACCTCTTTGATCAATGAGATGTCTTCCTGTGATATCTCCGGAACGCTTTCTTCAAGGTCTTTTAGTTCCTCCTTGAGGATGGGTACTTGCTTGTTTATTATCCCCAGATTGTCCGGTTCATGTTCTGGGATAACTGATAAAAGCTCTTCGTAAATACCGAGAGACTCCTTTAATAGCCCCATTGAACGATAAATCTCCGCTTCCTTTATCCTGACTTTCACATCTATTTTTTCACTTGTTTGAAGCGTGTTCATAACCAAATCACCTTTTTTGCAGACGGTCGGTTTCAAGAAATCAGACTTTCACAAAAAACATTACCAACTGCTGGGATTATCCCTCACCAACACCTCTAATCAGCACTTGGAAGGGGAGGAAGTTTGCCTCAAAAGAATAAAGATTAGAAAAACAACCTATTGGTGTCAAGACATAAGTCAAATTCACATGGGAAAATGGCCGCTATGGCTGCGACTATAATGCTGGAGAGAGTAAGAAAGCTTCTTTCATATGACTATGTCATCTGTTCGGTATTATTCCCAACAAAATCAAAAAGTTGGTTGACTCTCGAACACCCTTAAAATAAACTATATAATTTAAATCTGGAAATGTCCTTCTTCTTAGTCGGAATATTATCAGCTTCTCAATAAGGTTTTGGGGAGAACAATGGGTTTGGGGGAGTGGTGTTGCCCCAAGTTACATCCAATTTCATTTTCGTCCCACAATGAAGACATTTGCAAAGCGTGGGTTGATCCTCATAACGACATACGGTAGCCCAATCTTTGGAATCTGGGGTTTGATCATATGGCCAATCTAAATTTCAAAACCCGTGAAATGGAGTGTAAGATTGTATTTTACGGACCCGGCAGGGGCGGAAAAACAACGAATCTGAGATATATTTTCAAGACCTACAAAAAACAGACTACCGGGGAAATGATCTCGATCAACACAAAAGGAGACAGCACCCTTTTCTTTGACTTTCTACCGATGGACCTGGGGAAAATGCGCGGATATGACATACGGGTCAAATTATATACTGTCCCGGGTCAGGTACGATACAATTCAACGAGAAAGTTGGTTTTGAAGGGAGTTGACGGGCTTGTTTTTGTTGCGGATTCCCTTCTGCTCAGACGTGAGCACAACATACTTTCATTGAACGACCTCCAGGATAATTTGAGTGAATACGATCTCAGTATTTCTGAAATGCCTCTTGTACTTCAGTACAATAAAAGGGATCTCGCCGAGGAAGGCATTCGTCTTTTGCCGGTTGAAGTGATGGAAAATGATTTAAACAATCAATTAAGAGCTCCCTCTTTTTCGGCCAGCGCTTCAAATGGCCCGGGCGTTGGTGAGACACTGAAGCAATGCTTACAGATGACTTTGAAATCACTCCAAGACAAACTTAAATAATCCTAAAAACAGATTTAATAAACCGTGTGTACCCTGCCAGGTAAGATTGACCTTTTCAGGTTTAAGGACGCTGTTTCGTCGGAAAAAAGGTTTCGGGTTAGGGGTGCGGGGTTAAGGGGTTTATGCGTAACAGAATCTGACACCTGATACGGGGGCACTGATTTGGTTCCAGGTGAAGACCTGCATCAGGCAAAAAATTGGGTGAACGTACTCTCATTTTAACTTTTTCGCCGTCGCGCTGAAAAAAAACAGAGCTTTATTATGGCCAAGAAAGCTGTTTTTTCGGGCAGTCTCGATTTTCTGGGTCTTCCAGATCTGCTGCAGTTTCTTGGGACAAATGGCAGCACCGGAGTCTTGCGTCTAACCAACCCATTTTCCCATGAAACTGGTTTGGTGTCCCTAAAAAAAGGTAAACCGGTAAATGCGTCCAATGGTTCACTGGATGGCCTCGAAGCCCTTTATTCTCTGTTTGGGTGGACGACCGGCGAATTCAAATTTAGCCGAGAAAGGATTCGCGGAAAAAAATCCATCCATAAAAGCCAAATGGAGATCATCCTGGACGGGCTCAGAATGTTGGATGAAGGCGTGATCAAAAAAATTGGCCCGGATTCCCTAAAAAAAAGAAAACCAGGGCTTCTTGATAGCGACCTCGAACTCCCCTTAATTACAAAACCGATTCCTAATTATTTTTTAGTGGTTGGTGAGGACCAATTCCAGGATGGGGAAACGATTATTGAGGATGGGACATTTGGTAATTGGATTTATATTGTTCTGGATGGGACAGCAGAAATGTCCAAAAACACGAAGCGAGGTCCTGTAAAAATTCTGAACGCGGGGTCGGGCACGTTTGTTGGGAACATCTCGTCAGCAATGAAGCAAGGCTTCCGTCGAATCGTCACCATGACAGCGTCGGGAAATGTTCGGCTGGGTGTGCTAGACCAGCAATCGCTTCATGATGAATATTCAAGCCTTTCCACTGAATTTAGAGGTGTTCTACTGAGTCTCGACAACAGATTCAGAGAGGTTACAGAGAGACTGTCTGAAATGCCCACAAAATCCTTCAAGTCAACGAATTTTTTCAATGATGGGCATGTCGTTGCCAAAAAGAGCACTATGATAGAGAAGGCTTTTGTAATTACACGAGGAAACGCCTTGATGCTCAGAGATATGGAAAAAGGCCATCTTCCATTGGCAAAACTGAATAAAGGTGATTTCTTTGGTCAAATCCCCTTTCTTGATATTGGTCATGAACCCCACTCATCTTCTATTTTTCTCTCAAAGAACTTGAAAACAGTTGCGCTGGATTTGGATACCTTACAGAGTGAATACGATCAGATCTCTGACACACTCAGAGGCATTATCGAGTTTTCCGTTTATAGCATATCGATTGCAACCCTGGCGGTGTGCGACCGCTACCCTCGAAAGCGAACATGAGGAAAGAAAACGGCATCTTCCGAAGTCCCCTTTTTCACACCAAGATCGTGGAACACTCCCGGCAGGGTCTAGGCACCGGGTTACACTTCCTTTAGACCTCTTTCAAAAAACATGACTGGCCAACATTGGTTCAAACCTCGTGCACCAGTTCCTTAACTCGATCCACGGCATCACCGGCATTGTCAGCGTAGCCGTCAGCGTCAATCTCGTCTGCAAACGCCTGGTTCACCGGTGCACCCCCGACCAGGATTGCCACCTCGTCCCTCAGACCCGCATCCTTTAACGCATCTATGGTGTCCGTTATTGACGTCATGGTCGTCGTGAGCAGCGCGGATAAGGCCACAAATTGAGCCTGATGGGTCTTGACCGCCTCCACAAACTTCTCCGGCGGCACATCCACTCCCAGGTCAATGACCTCTATCCCCGACCCTTCCAGCATCATACCCACAAGATTCTTGCCGATGTCATGCAAGTCTCCCCGAACCGTCCCCAATACCACCTTGGCAAGGGTCTTGATTTCCACACCGCCCAGATGGGGTTTTAGAACATTCATCCCGGTCTGCATGGCTCTGGCCGCCAGAAGCATTTCGGGGATGTAGATCTTGCCTGCCCCAAAATCCTTTCCCACCACCCCCATGGCCGGGATAAATCCATCCTGCACGATTTCCTCAATTTCAACACCGCTATCCAGCGCCTGTTTGGTCAGATCGGTCACCGCGTCCCTATTTCCGGCTATGGTGGCCTCATAAATACTTTTTACGATAGACATCACTATTTCTCCTTCTAAGGGCTTGCGCCTTTTGTGAATCTTTTTGAAGCATTTATTGATTCTTGGGCCTGATTTGCGAAACAAACTGGTCCTTGGTGCCCAAAAGGTGTTTATCCATGCCCGTGTTCCCATAGCTATTTTTAAATTATGATATCTATTCTTCCGACCTGCCCTGTCAAGAAAAAAATTCAGAGTAGAATCCCAGGCTTTAGTCACCCGACCTCAACCGGAAAAGGGGAAGAGGGGCATTGTGACGACACCTCACCTGTCAGTCATTGACACCCAGGGTCAGGTTTCATATGCTCTTCATAAAAAAAGGGGACACTGGATTTGGACTGGGAAATATGTGGCCCCAAACCATGAAAAAGGAGAACATCATGAGGAAAGTGGCGGTGATTGGCGCAGGCACCATGGGACACGGCCTGGCCATGGTATTTGCACAAGGCGGCTATCAAGTTGGTCTCCACGACCTGTCCCAAGGCATCCTTGACAAGGCGCGCAGCCTGATAAACTCCAATCTGGATACCTTGATTGAGGCGAATATGTTTGACGCTGCCCAGCGCGAGACAGTAGCGAATGAACGTATCCGTTACACAACAGACTTGGCCGAGGCGGCAGTTGACGCGGAATTTGTTGTGGAGGCAATCGTTGAGGAGGTCGAGGCCAAAAAAGAGCTTTTCAACGAACTGGACCGGTTGGCTCCGTCCCGAGCCATCTTGGCCAGCAACACTTCCTATCTGGACATTTTCAAGTTTGTTAAGACCAGTCGGCCCGACAAGGTGTTGATCACCCACTGGTTTGCACCACCCCACATCGTACCTCTCGTAGAGATCGTGGCCGGGCCCCAAACCTCCCAGGAGACCATTGACACGGTCGAACGGACGCATAACCAGCTGGGCAAGACAACCATCGTGCTCAAGAAATTCCTTCCCGGCTTTGTGGGCAACCGAATGCAGGCTGCCTTGGGGCTGGAAATATATCGTCTGCTGGACGAGGGTTTTGCCACACCCGAGGACCTTGACAAGGCGGCAAAGGCGGGGTTCGGCCTGCGTCTTCCTATCCTGGGGGTGGTCAAACGGTTGGATTTTGCCGGTTTAGACCTTGCCCAACGGGTTCTCGCCAACCGTTCCTACCAGCCGCCCGAGGTGCGGGGCCGAAGCAAGGTCATCGACGATCTGAATCTCCAAGGCAGACGGGGCGTAAAAGACGGCGCCGGATTTTATGATTATGGCGACCGTTCTAGCGAAGAGATCATGCGGGAACGGGATCTGAAGCTCCTAAAACTCCGAAAGTTTCTGCAGGATATGGGAGAGCTTGACTAAGGGCTCGCGCAAAAATAACTTCACATTTTCGCATGCCATCTTCAGATCAGCGTCGACCGCGCCTCAAGCGTGAAATCCTCGGAAGAGTGTGGCTATTCCTGTGGTTTCGCTCAAGCGGCGCAGCCAAATCTGATCTAAATCTGTGCGCCAATTCTGTGAATTTATTTTTGCGCGAACCCTAAGGGTTCTTGAGGAGCGCCACCTTGACTTTTGCTGA
>JAUVRS010000199.1 GCA_030597505.1 Desulfobacteraceae bacterium | reverse complement strand
CAATAAACTCCGTCTCAAAACCGGCCAGTGGTTCTACTCTTTTCCCAAATTTACCTATGGCCTTTAGCGAGTTTACCACCAGCCAGTTTGTATCAATCCCTTTGTAGTCATCACAACCCAGTCCAAGAATTTTACATGTAACCCCTTTTTCCCCAATGTTCCCCGGCTTTGTGATAATGGATTGATCAAGTTCTTTGAGGTTGTCCCGGTTTAGGCCATCCATAAAATCTTGGTCTTCTTTATCCAATTCTGTCCATGCCCAGCTATCTTTGCCAAGGGGTAGGCTGTAACGCTTGATCAATTCCGTTTGATAAATTCCTTTAAGTCGGCGTTTGGCCAATTTTTGCATCACCGCAATTTCAGCCACGCGTCTGCCCATTTGTATCGAGGACCACTGCGAATACCTATCCTTTTTTACGGCAATCTCTGTGCCGTCATCATCCCCGGGAAGGGGGCCGTAAGGAATCCCGCTGGTGCCGGCACCGCCGCATAATATATGTGCCGGGATCATGCCAACCGAGCGGATGCATATTTCCATAGCCTCCAGGGTGCGATCCTGTCCACCCATTGGCATCGTCGCGACGGCGAGACACCCGGCTGGTTTGTCTGTAAAAAGGCCGTCCTTCACACCCATCCTGAGACGTTCGAAGAGCATACTGAACTTGCTTGTAAATGCACCGGTGAAAACAGGTGACCCAAAGACAAAGCCATCGGCTTCGGCCATTTTGGGTATCAGTTCCTGCGTGATATAATCGTCCTGTGTGTTTTCATAATACCCGTCAACCAGCTTACAGATGGCATGGGGTGATATGTTCTTGCCCTTGCCTCTGAGTTCGATGAACTCTGTTTCAATATCTGCTATCTCGCTAATTCTCCTTCCAAATTTCTCTATTGCCTTGAGTGTCAACAGTGTCAACCAGGCCGTATTTCTTGCCTTACGGTGGTTGCAACTGATGCCCAATATTTTTATCTTAGGCTTTTCCATCCCATCTTTTTCCTTTAATCAATTTCATGGATTCAATGATTATTATAATGCTGCAGAACATATCATAATGCTTCAGAAAAATGAATCTTTGCGGGTGCCAATTTCACAGTATTTTTTGCAATACTTATACCTTGACACAAGATTATTTAGGTTTGCATAAACACTTCCTCGCGTCTGGTTTGATGCAAGAAAAGTTTAGTTACGTTTTGGTCGGGGGAATTTGGAATCTCTCTTTGGATCTGACTTTCCCCGGCTAATGAGTTAGTGCATCTTACTTTGAAAAATTAAGGCGCCCATATTTACTGATCATTTGCTTTAATTGATCGATCGTTTTGATCAAACGATCAAATTATTATCCAAGATATATCCAAGATATATCAGCGTGTCAAGTATTTTTCTTGCGAAAACCCTAAGCTTGATTTCGGCTATTTTGGGCCCTAAAGATTGCACTTAAACCATAACAAATACCGTGTTTTTATTTAAAAAAGTCAAGTGTCCATTATTCTGTGGGAGATAAGAAAAGATCTTTTTTTTGGGATCATATGTCATCGGGTCTATGAATCCAGGCGCTGTGCTCTGGGATTGGTATCTGATAAATGAATACTTCAGGTATGGAAAAACCAAGTATCTGTCAGGAAGGCATTGGCGCCTACGACTTGGCTATTGCCAGAAACTTCCAATTCAGATACCATTTTTATTATATTGTAGTATAGTACCCTATGGCGGAGTCATTTGGCCACGATAATGTGCTGTTCCGCCAACAGGGCTTACAGGATGATTTAAAGTTTTTAAGGAGACCCCGGGATCGATGTCGCTGGACGAGAGGCTTTTTGACCATTATCGCGACATAATACCGGAATTTTCTCTGTTTCAGAAGGGCATTCAAAGACCCCTTCCCACGCATGTGAGGGTCAACAGGTTGAAGATTGAACCTGAGGTCTTGGTTCGGTTACTCAAGGGGAAAAGAATGGACGTCAGGCTTTCCTGTGAAGGGTACGACACGCTGTATCATATAGCGGATCTTGAGTCCCCCGGGAATCTGCTGGAATATTTCTTGGGCTATATCCACCCCCAGGCCCTCACTTCCTGTCTCGCGGCCTGTGCGCTTTCCCCGAGGAAGAACTCCTATGTGCTTGATATGTGTGCTGCCCCGGGCGGAAAGACCTCTCACATGGCTCAGGTGATGGACAACACCGGGATGATCGTTGCAAATGAGCTATACCCGAACAGACACATCCCCCTTGGGCACACGCTCGACAGAATGGGTGTCTTGAATGCCATTGTCACCGGGTATCAGGCCCAGGAATTTCCCTTAAGGGATGGCTTTGATTATGTGCTCGCCGATGTCCCCTGTTCAGGAGAGGGCAGGTTTAGAAAGACAGAGCCGTCTTTAAGCTTTCGGCAGCCCAAGGATAAGACACGGCTGCCTGAGCTACAGAAAAAAATCATTCTGAGGGGTTTTGATCTGCTGAAAAAGGGTGGCGAAATGCTATACGCCACATGCACTTACAATCCGGAAGAAAATGAATCGGTTGTGAATTTTCTGCTGGGGCACCGGGATGCAAAACTTCTCGACATAGACCTGGGTCTTGATTGTGAACCCGGACTGGTTGAATGGAAAGATGAAACATTTCACAAAAATCTCAAAAAAGGAGCCAGGTTCTACCCCCACCGATTTGACTCGGTGGGATTTTTCATGGCCAAGATCGGCAAAAAAGGATGAGCAAGAGCGTCTTTTTTCTTATCTGGAAGGACGGTTTGGGATTCCTCAGAGGCTTTTCGACGATTATCAGCTTTTTAGGAGAAAGAGCAGCTGGCACCTGTTGAGACGCACGCCTCAACTTACGACGGTCTCCCGCCTCAAGACATCAAAGGTGGGGTTGAGGGCATTTCAGAAAATAGGCGAATTTGTAAAACCCACCACCAGGTTTATTCAGATTTTCGGCAATGCCGCGACCAGGGCAAAGATAGAGATCGACGAAAAACAGCTTCTGAGATTGACAGCAGGAGAGGGGCTTTCGTTTGATCTGGAGCTGGGCAATGGTTATGTGATTCTCACCTTGAAGGGCGGTCAAATCCTGGGGCTTGGGCTTCTGATCGACGGAAGAGTCCGGTCACAGATCCCACGGAAGGAGCTGCGACAGCCCATGATGGAAAAAATACAGTCAATGCAGACTGGAAAATAACGAGGGAGTCAAAATGCTTACAAAAAAACAGACAGATAACTACGCGGATGTTCTTATATGGGGTCTCAAGACAGCAAGAAAAGGGCGTTTCAAAAAAAACGATATTGTCCTGGTTCAGTTTGACCGGGCCGCGATCACGTTGGCAGAAATTCTCCAGGGAAAACTGCTGGATTTGGGAATGAATCCGGTCATGCGGTTTGGGGCCACATCAATCATGGAGCACAATTTTTACGAAAAGGCCAATAACCGGCAGCTTGTCTTCAAAGGACCCTGGGAAAAGGCCTTTTTTGAAAGTTTGAACGGCAATATCAGTCTCCGGGCGCCGGAGTCGCTGACCCATCTCAGCGACATCGATTTCAGACGGATTGGAAAGTCGGCCGTGGCGAGAAAACCGTTGCGGGATATCCTCTGGAAGCGGGAAGAAAAGGGTTTGTTTGGCTGGACCCTCTGTTCTCTCCAGACAGGGGAGCAGGCAAAAAAAGCGGGGCTCTCCCCCCGGCAGTACACCAACCAGATCATCAGGGCATGCTATCTGGACAAGGCCGATCCTGTCAAAGAATGGAAGACCATTCACAGAAATGCCATGGCCATCAAGAGATGGATGAACAGCATGGCGGTAAAGTCCTATCACGTTGAGTCGGAGAATATTGATCTCAAGATCAGGCCCGGAGAGCGAAGAAGATGGGTTGGTGTATCGGGACACAACATCCCCAGCTTTGAGCTTTTTCTTTCCCCTGACTGGCGGGGGACAGAAGGTGTTTTCTATGCTGATCAGCCCTCTTTTCGAAGCGGGAATTATGTGAAAGGGGTTCGGCTCACCTTTAAAAGGGGACGGGTTGTGGAGGTTGATGCCCAAAAAGGAAAAGAATTTGCCCAAAAGCAGGTGGCCATGGACAAGGGGGCCGGAAGGACAGGGGAATTTGCCCTGACCGACAAACGGTTTTCCAGGATAAACCGGTTTATGGCCAGCACCCTCTATGATGAGAACTTTGGGGGCCGTTACGGCAGCTGTCATCTCGCCGTGGGCATGTCCTACACAGACACCTATGACGGGGATCCCTCGGAACTCACAGAAGAGATGAAAAAAAAGCTGGGGTTCAATGATTCAGCGCTTCATTGGGATCTTGTGAACACCGAGAAAAACATGGTTACTGCCCACCTGAAAACAGGTAAACGGGTGGTGATATATGAAAATGGAATGTTCAATTTCTGATGGTGAGTGATAAGTGAAAAATAAAATCCATCTTGGTGGGACGGCCAGATGTCCCGATGACGTAAGACGACTGAAGGGGTTGGGGCTTCAGTTTGCGGAAATTCCGATCGTTGATCCGGATAAATTCGCCGGGAGTATAGGAGAGTACCAGGCGCTGAAAAAAAATTCTGACATCTATTATCTGTGCCACGGCCCCCGGGAAGGGGATCCCAATGATCCGGAAACTCTGGAAAATACCTATTTCCCAAAATTGATGCGGATCCTCGCAATCATGCCCGAGCTGGACATGAGGCTTCTTACCATCCATCTCTGGCTGGATGCCCGTTTTGTAAAACATGAATTGATGGCTTACAAGATCGGGTTTCTCCAAAGGGTTATTGACAGGGCAAAAGAAACGGGAACCACGGTTTGCCTTGAAAACCTGAGTGAGACAGCATCGCACATGGAAGGGATATTCAAGGCCCTCCCCGAGTTGAGTATGACCCTGGATCTCGGGCATGCCAAGTTGCTTACAGAGGGGAATACCGCATTTGGGTTTCTGGACAGGTATCCGGATCGGATCAAACATATTCACCTCCATGATAACCGCGGGGGAAATTCTGCGTCCGAAGATCTTCATCTTCCGGTTGGTGAAGGGATCGTTGATTTTTCAGGAATCTTTAAACGATTGAACGAAATTGGTTATCAGAAGACCATCACCCTGGAATTAAACCTCGGGGAGATAGAAAAAAATCTGGGGGATGTGAGGCAACTGCTTCAAAACGCAGGGTTTTTGATCAGTAATCAGTGATCAACATTGATAATTTGCAGTAACCGATATTTGACCGCCCAAACAGCTTTAAAGCTGAAATCAAGAACTAATCTGATAATATCAGACATTGAGAGATGTAGTATTATTTGCCTGGCACCTTT
>JAUVRS010000138.1 GCA_030597505.1 Desulfobacteraceae bacterium | reverse complement strand
TCCTTTTCATATTTATAACCTTCAACTTAACCAAATGCTTTGGATATAAGCTCTACCAGTTAAATGGGTGTTTTAGCAACTTATTTTCCGTCTCCGGGGGACACGAGTTCCATAACAACACCATCCTTAGTATCTTTAGCCGACCAACTTTCTGGTTTGCGAATAAAAAAAAGGGTAGCCACACCACAGACCCGGGAGTTGATGAAGTGAACAGAACAACATCCGCATTGCGTCTTCAATAGCAATATGATAATGATTTCACACTGATAAAAAACATCCAGTCGAGTTGCTGGATAATCTGTTGGAAGTTTAAGATGTTAAATTTGCTATGAATCGGAGGAGGGTTGACGAATGGGACCACTTAGGGGGACGCGAATCATAGAGGTTGGCGGGATCGGACCGGGGCCTTTTTGTTCGATGATGTTGTCTGATATGGGCGCAGAAATTGTGCGAGTGGATCGCAAAGGTCATGTCAGTATACTGGAACCCAAGCATGACCTGCTCCACCGGGGTCGACGGGCCATAGGAATAGATCTCAAAAACCCGGAAGGCGTCGAGGCGTTACTCCGACTGATCGCACAGGCCGATGCCCTAACGGAAGGCTTCCGACCAGGAGTGATGGAGGGTCTGGGTCTTGGCCCTGACGTGTGCCTCCAGCGGAACCCCAAGCTGGTGTACGGTCGCATGACCGGATGGGGCCAGTCCGGCCCCTTGTCAAAGGCAGCGGGCCATGACATCAACTACATTGCCCTGGCCGGTGCGTTGTATTGTATTGGCGAACGGGACCGAAAACCGCCCCCACCCCTCAACCTTGTGGGTGACTTCGGCGGTGGCGGTATGCTCTTGGCCTTTGGGGTCGTTTGTGCTCTATATGAGACACAGAAGTCCGGTCAGGGCCAGGTGGTGGACGCGGCCATGGTAGACGGTTCAGCCTCACTTATGACCATGTTCTACGCATTGAAGGCTGCCGGATTGTGGACAAACGACAGGCAGAGCAACCTGTTGGACGGTGGTGCGCACTTTTATGACTCCTATGAGACAAAAGACGGAAAATACATTAGCGTAGGCTCTATCGAGCCCCAATTCTACGCCCTGTTGCTGAAACACACGGGTCTGGAGGATGATCCGGACTTTTCTGTGCAGCTTGACCGGAGTAAATGGCCGGACCTCAAAGATAAGATTGAAACGGTGTTCAAGAGTAAGACCCGTGATGAGTGGTGTGAGATCATGGAGGGAACAGACGTATGCTTTGCACCGGTTCTATCCCTGGACGAAGCCGTCAAACATCCACAAAATGTGGTCCGAAGTACCTTTGTTGAGGTCGAGGGCGTGGTTCAGCCGGCACCTGCCCCACGATTTTCACGAACCGTGCCTGAGATCCAAAAAGCACCATCCTCACCCGGAGCCGACACGGAAGAGGTCTTTGCGGACTGGGGTTTCTCTGCTGAGGAAATACAGGCCCTCAAAGACGCAAATGCTGTTTGAGTCCTGCTGATTTGTGCGGGTCAAGGTCACTCCTTTGACGTTACATCTAAGGCTTGAAGATACCGTCAGGGTCACAGAGGCCGAACCCGAGCACTTGACCCATTTTTGTAAGGATCTGATTAGCTGTCGCCAACAATGTAGGAGATGACTTAAAAAGCAGCAAAGACCATTGACTTAATCAAGGACTTAATCAAGCACTGCAATGGCCTCAACTTCTATCATAAATTCCGGTAGGGCTAAACTATCTATTATCAACAGGGTATTGGGTGGACAAGGTTCGGTAAAATATTCTCCTCGAACTTCTCGATAGCCTTCAATAGAGTTGTAATGCGTCAGAAATGTTGTCATTTTTACAATATTATGTAAATCGCCACCTGCCTCCTTTAAAATATTTTTCAAATTTGTAAAAACCTGGCGGGCCTGGTTTTCGATGTCGCCTATGCCGACTAAATTTCCATCCTTGTCTTTTGCGATTTGCCCGGCAATATACAGGGTATTGCCCGCTTTGGTTGCATGAGAATAGCCTATGGTGGGGTGGACGGTTTTTAGCTCTAGGATTTCATGGGCCATGTGTCTCTCCTTGTTTTAGTTTTGTCTTTGAGATATTCGCGACGATTTTCTTGGTACACATACCCGATGTAACACAAGACAAATCTAAATTAAACGACAAAACCGTGAAACGCCTCCCTATTTTCCATTGAAATATGCGTTTCGATCAAAGACCTTCGGTTGTGCGGGAAATTTTTGACTTGATACGGGGCTAAAACTCCCTCGGCTTACAAATAACCTCTCTTATCTTCATGTCAAAGAGATTATTCTGATGGGCCGGTTTGAGCACAAGGGCCGCATCCGCACCTCCACCAGATCCGCCAATAGAAATGATGTCGTTTCCGGATAACGCTCCAGCGTCAGCAGCCATTACAGCCACCTCCACAGCCACTTTTGTTCCTTGGCCAAAGAGTCGTAGCGTATCCGCCATAATCAAGACCGGATATGCCCCGGAATGTTTCTTTGCAATTGAACGCTCAACGCCTGAAAGTGCATGGCTGGCAGACACCACTACTATTCCTTTGTTTTCTAAGTCTTCTTTGACGTCCTTTGCCATTTCATTTCTAAAAGGTTCGTTAAATCCGCAGTGGGAGGTCACAACCACTAGACGGAAACCCTGCAATAGTTCTATAGCCCTGTATGCCGTAAAACCGGTCGTGGAAGCCACCACGACCTCATCTACCCCCAGTTCTTTTCCTCTTTCCGATGCAAATTTTAGGACTTGGTTTGTGTTATCTTTCCCAGCTTTAGCAAACTACATAGTAACCCCCACATTTTTAAAATTTTATTTTTCGGAGCATAATGGGAGAAATTAATGGATATTTTGTGGGAATTCAAGGAGTTTGATTTGGTATTTGAGGACTTTTGTCTTCTGGGTGTATGCTATCCGATTTTCGTGGAAATTAGAAGATAAAGAACAAAACAGAGATAAAAATCAAAAAAAAGCAACTCCTCAGACGCGCGACAGGTTAAGGCTGCCAGGTGTAAGTTTCTGTTTTCAGCTCGGAAAATCGCCTATTTGTGATCGAGAAACCAGAAACCGAAGCGGATTTTGCTTGACATCAATAAGACTTTCAATATTAAATATATTAAAGACCGCCAAAAATCTGATAACCTGTCAGTTATTAAATCTTTTGAAGGGAGTAACACACAAAATACTAAAAAGGCAGACACCAACAGGCGAAACCCTGAAAATTTCTGCTCCTTCTGTTTAAAAGCACGGTCTATCTGAAATAAATAGACCACTTCTCAAATCCCTCTTCAATTCGTCTCGGTGAATATCCATCGCTTCTTTTTTGCCGCCCATAAGAGTTGTCAAAACAAAAGATATAATTAATAAAAGGAGGTATGATTATGCACAAATTACACAAATCAACAAATTTTTTGATGATGCTGTTGGCATGTGCGCTTATCTTTGCATTGGCAACACCGGCGCTCTCGCGGGAAGAACCTGTTGGCAAACTGACTGATTTTTCAGGAGCTGTTATCATAAAAAGTAAGGGTTCGTGGGCTGGTAAGCCCACTTTAAATCAACTTCTGTATTCTTCCGATAAAGTGGTCACGCAGTTGGGAAGAGCTACAATTACTTTTAATGATGGGCTCGTAATAAAGGTTGCAAACAATTCCAACCTTTCGATCAAAGAACAGGTCGAAAAAGGTACTATTAAGCGGCGCCTTCGTTTGATTCTGGGAAAGCTGTCTTTTAAAACCGGCAAATCAAAAAACAAAAGAGATACAATCTTTGAAACACCCACAGCGGTTTGCGCGATAAGGGGTACAGCGGGGACCTTGAGTGTTGAATGGAAGGGCGGTAAATTGCAGGGGAAAGGAACTTCCACCTTTGCTGACGGGTCAAAATATGTAGGTGAATTCAAGAATGGAAAGCTTTTGCATGAACAAGGAACTTTGACCCTTTCTGACGGCTCAAAATATGTAGGTGAATGGAAGAATGGAAAAAGAAATGGGCAAGGAACTTATACTTTTGCTGACGGTAAAAAATATGTGGGTGAATTTAAGGATGGTAAAAGACATGGACAGGGGACTATGACCTATCCTAATGGTGAAAAACGGGTAGGAGAGTTCAAAGATGGAAAATATGTGAGTAAATTGAGAGTATCACAAAAATAGCAAAATCAAGTGAAGCATTCCTCTGGAATTGTTGTGTTTCCCCCTTCTCAAATTTCATTTTCATAGGTAAACTTCACTTCTTTCGTCTTTGAGTTGGCCACCTTGAGCAATTCAATATCTAGTCGATTCCTTACACTGAAACCCTTTTGGAAAGGGGTTTGTACAGACCCCCTCTGGCCTGGATGATCCGTCATTGAAACACACCTGTCTGCACCCAATTCCTCTTTTAAAGCAGAAAGGGGTTAACTGAATGTCAGCTAACCCCTTGATTTTACTTGGTAGCGGGGAATGGATTTGAACCATTGACCTTCGGGTTATGAGCCCGACGAGCTACCAGACTGCTCCACCCCGCGGAAGCCTATAATATAAACGGTGTGTTTTGTTTTGTCAAACAAAAAGCGAAGCTTTTTGGAGATGGATGGCTGTTATCTTACGGGGAGCCTCACAACAAAGGTCGCCCCTTCCCCTGGTGTGCTGTCAGCCCATATTTCTCCCTTGTGGGCCTCCACGACTTTGTAAGATATGGACAGACCGAGACCCGAACCACTGTCACGGGTCGTGTAGAATGGTTCAAAAACTCGAAGCAGGTCGTCTTCGGGAATTCCGATCCCTTCGTCACTCAATCGGATTTCGATTCCATCAGGGCATTTTCCGGTGCTGACCCTGACTGTCCCGCCATCATCCATGGCGTGGATACCGTTGGTAATGATGTTTATAAAGACCTGTTTCAACTTGTCAGGATCGCAGCTTATTTCTTCAAGATTTGGGAAAAAATCTGTCTTGAAAGTATATTTATCGGGGGGATAAATTTCCGTCATTATTTTTAGTACGTCCTCGATGACTGAATTGATATCAGAGGGTCTTTTTACAAGATTATAGACCTTTGTAAAATCCCCCAGATTTGCGACCAGATTTTCCAACCGGCCAATCTCATCAAAGATCATATCCAGTTTCTGAATGGCCTTTTTGTCAGTCAAGCTCGGTTTTATCTGATGGGAAAATCCTCCGATTATCATTAGCGGGTTCTTTATTTCGTGGGCCACGTGGGCCACTGTCTGACCGACTGCAGCCAGACGTTCGGTCTGCAAGAGCTTTTTCTCCAGTTGTCTTTGGGCAGAGACATCTCTGATGATGGCAGTGAAAGTAATCTTCCCGTCCATTTCATGGTGAGAAAGGCCTATTTCGACTGGGAATTTCTCCCCGTTTTTCCTGAGGGCGGAGAGGGATAAGTTTTTCCCCATAATTTTGGGTTCCCGGGTTTCCACAAACCCCTTTATAAAAGAGTAATGATCCCCATATTGGGGCGGAATAAGCAAATTGAGATTTTTGCCCAAGACTTCGTCTTTTGAATACCCGAAAATCCGTTTTGCGGCGTTGTTAAAGAGTATGATTTTATGATTTTCATCAATGCTTATGATCGCGTCGGTTGCAGTGTCGAGTGTGGCTCTGAACTTTTTCTCGGAGGCATGGAGTTTTCTGATAAGATCCCTGTAGTCTGTTACATCTCTGGAGATTTTCAGAAAGCGTTTTGCCCTCTGATCTCCTGTTGCTAATGGGTACATTACTTCGACCATTTCTTTTGTGTCGCCGTCCAGCTGTGTGTGCCGATGCGTTACCTCCACGGGTTTTCCTATCCTTTTGGCTTCTTTAAGGGGGCACATGTGTTTTTTCAGTTCACACGGCTCGTTGGATTGATGGATGATCTCATGGCATTTTTTTCCTACCACCGCTTCTTTTTTCAGAGGGCAGTTGTTGAGGAATTCGTGGTTGACGTCCTGGATGTTAAAATTTTCATCAACCAAAATGACTTCTTCACTCACTGCGTCAAAGAGGGTTTTAAGAAAGATGTTGCTCCCCTCTAAGTCCTGTAACTGCTGTTCCTTTTGAGCCAACATATCTTTAAGAACCCTGACTTGCATCGTGAGTCTGTCTATCTCATGGGTCTCCATTTTAGACCTCCCATCTTTGGGCAGTAAAATATATATTCAACAGATAGGATATCAAACATTTCATCCGTTCCCTTCCTGATGGCCTGGTAAAGTTCCTTCATGGTCCCGGCCAGGTTCAATGATGAGCGATATTGGGTGTTATCATAAAACCGGGGATTTAGGGGAAGCAGGACCTGATCAAGGGGCCCATACCAGTTTACCCGGAAGTTTTCTTTTATTTGAATAATCTTCTTGTACATGGACCTGAGAATGTCGGTTCGCAATATGGGGCTTATCTGGTTGATCATACAGTCCATCAGTCCTGTGAGGTAGTAGATTTCTCTCATTTTTTCTTCACTCTCCCGATAGGTGTACAACGCCTGAATGGTGGGGGTCACCCCTCCTTTCAAAAGAAAGTGGGGCTCAATACTGTCGGTCGCCGCTGGGCACGATTCCGGATCAACGGTGTGAGATTTTGGTATTTGAAAAAAATGGGGGACTTCCCAAGGGGATTGACGGAACTGCCAGGGACTCGAGGTTATAAGCTCATCTGGTGGCGTTTGCGGCTTTTTTTGTAAATCTATGACCTTGCCCATGATTTTCTTTACAGCCCGGAGAATGTTTGGGTGCTAAGGGCTCGCGCAAAAATAACTGGTACCTTTCCGAGTTAGAGATGTTGGGGAGGCGAGCGAGCCCTTTAGGGTGAGCTCGCGGAGCGTCCCCAACTCTATAACTTGGACCGCCATTACATATTTTGCTGGTGACCAAGCCCCTTGACCAGTCTTTTTTTGACATAATGTAGGTG
>JAUVRS010000104.1 GCA_030597505.1 Desulfobacteraceae bacterium | reverse complement strand
CCTGACCTGTATAAACCCGGAATTGTAATTTGTTAAATTGTTAGTTTAAACATTAGCTATAATCTATTGAGTTTATGTCATAAAACCTCTGGTCCCAATCCTTTTTCTCTTCCCCTGAATATCAAAGACTTTCAAATTTTTGAAACGTATCCAGTGTCCGAACGAAAACTAGGATTTTTCGTTCAGGCACTATCTATGCATTCAAAGGGCGTTTCCTTAGGTTTGGGGGGGGTAAGAGGATCTTTAGCAGATAAATACCTTTGACGGTGTTTGACTGATCAGACGACTTCCTTTTTCCGTTACCACAAAAACGCTCTCAATGCCTGCTGAGAACTCGTTTTGAAAAAGCATTTTTGGTTCAAGGGCAAGGGTCATGCCCGGCTCAAGGGGCATCTCTCTGTTTGAGGCAATAATGGGCTGTTCAACAAGTTCAAGACCAATACCGTGTCCCACAAACCCCGCCTTATACTCGGGCGGACCAAGAAAGGTCTCTGCATAACCAAGTGATATTGCCCTGGCAATGGATAAGTGAAACAGATCGTCGGGGGTGATACCCGGCTTGACGACATCCAAAATGTCATTTTGTATCTCGATGGCCGCTTGGCAGGCATCAAAGGCCTTTTGGGGCATGTGACCCATGGAAAACATCCGGGTTTCATCAAAATGATAACCGTTTAGCACGGAATTGAAATCAATAAAAATCGGCTCATTTCGTCCCAGTTTTCTGCTACCTGCGCCGCAGGGAAATGCTGGAGAAGTTCCTTGTCCACTGACAGGCGCGTCCAACAGGCCCACGAGTCCACCATTTTCGCCGCTCAAGATGTGCCAGGGGTATCCCTCGGTCCGATAATCCCTGACCCGCAATTGGCCTCCGTGGCCAAGTTTCCTGGCAAAAGTCTCAAACATTCCTGCAAATTCCATTTCAGTATAACCCGGTCGGATGTTTTCCTGGATATATCCAAAGGTCTTGCATGAAAGCGCGGCTGTCTGTTCCATCTGTTCAATTTCCCATTTCGATTTTATCATCCTCACTGTGAGAATGAGGGGGGAGCCATCCACGCACCTCTGATTCTGAAAAAGTTGGCAATAGAAATTGAACTGGTTTACGGGGATCACGTCCAGCTCAAACCCCATTGTGCGGGGAAGACGGCCGTAAAAGTCAAGAATCCGATCCGGAACCTCCTTTACGGATCTGATCTCAATAATCTCCTTAATGGCGGACTCCCTCTTTGCCCTGGGCATGTACTTTTTTATAAGTAAAAGGGGATCGCCTTGGGCAGGAATAAAGAGGAACCCGTTTTGGGCCGTACCAGAAAAATAAAAGAGATCAACACGCTGGGCCACAAAGAGCCCACCGATCTCACTCTTTTGTAGTTCTTTTTGGATTCTGAGGATCCTGTTTTCTATCTCTTTTGTGGGAACTTTAAATTCTTCAGAAGTTTCCGTGAGGGATACCTTTGCGTTCTTTTTCATAGCTTTCCGAAAGACAGCAAAAAAACTGCAGGTTTTCAATAAGTCCAGGTGCCGGGGTGTGGTGATCCCCATGCCTTATTCTTTGAACCAGGATTCATTACTTTAGCGGTTCTCAAGCCAATAACCAAAATGTTGACGATTGGTGGTCTATCACAGATTTGGATCCGACCGCAATCCTTTTCCCTACAAAAAGGGGTGGTGTATCCTCTAGTTCGGGCACCGTGGGGTTTAACTGTTTCTCTCCGGCGCCCTCTAAACCAGTTGTGGTAACGCTTTCAAGAAACATCCGAACCCCACTCCAGATTTCCTATTATTTTCCCCGGACTTATTGAAAAGTTACCTTTTTTGTAACTTGAAAAACCTCTCTCGGTCTGGTAGGTTTTTCACGGATGAGAAAAAACATTGCTTCTATCGATATTGGAACCCACACTGCCAGAATCCTGATTGTAAGGCAAACAGGTCGGCCAGGGCTTTTTCGGCCTTTGTTTAGAAAGAGAACCTATATTCGATTGGGTGAGGATTTTGACTATTCGGGAGGCAAGGGGATCCATGCCAATGGGATTGCTCGCGCCGTTATCGCGCTTCAAGGGTTTTCTCGACATATTGAGGACCTTAACGTCCACACGGTCCTTGCGGTGGCCACTGGCATTGTAAGGGAAGCATCAAACAGAGACCAGCTGCTGGGAGCGATTTGCGAAAATGCGGGTTTTAACCTAAAGGTAAGGGCCATCGGGGGAGACGAAGAGGCAATTCTTACCGGAAAAGGCGTGCTACACGCGCTTGGGATTCAAAAAGGCCCGTTTATAATATTTGACCTTGGCGGTGGGAGCACAGAATTTTTGGTTGGGGGAAAGGGAGAGCCAAAAGCCGCGTCGACCCCCATCGGTGCCGTGACATTGACTCAAAAATATCTGAAATTTGATCCTCCGGACCCAAAAGAAATCATTTTTCTTTCAAACCATATTGATGATTGCCTCAAGGGGCTCGGGGCGTTGAATTTCCGGTCAGTTGGTAGTTGTACAAAAAGTTGTCTTTTGATAGGTTCGGGGGGCACTGTGACAACCCTTGCTGTAATGCTTAACGGGATTCTCCCCCAGGAGATAGTGCCTGACAGAATCAATGGGTTGGTATTGAAGAGATCGGCCATAGAAGCCCTTTTTGACAAAATGAAAACCGCGGGTCTTAAAGAAAGGCTGAAATTGTCCGGTCTGGACAGGGGGAGGGCAGGGGTGGTTTTGGCGGGGACCCTGGTGGTATTGAGACTGCTTTATTTCCTGAAGTTATCACACATGACGGTGAGCCTGTCAGATCTTCTGGAAGGCACTATTGTCAGATATTTTGAGGGAGAAGAAAATGAATAGAAACAATATTCGGTTTGGCTATACATTTGATGATCTTATTTTGGTCCCACGCGGTTCTTCGGTTTTGCCAAACCAGGTGGATGTGAGAACCCGGTTATCAAGAAATCTCAGTCTGAATATACCGATAGTCAGTGCTGCAATGGACACCGTGACCGAATCAGATACCGCTATAACCGTCGCCCGCCAGGGTGGCTTGGGGTTTATTCACAGAAACATGAGCATTGAACGGCAAGCCATAGAAGTTGAAAAGGTCAAGAAATCTGAAAGCGGGATGATTGTTGACCCCATAACTATTGAGCCCGAAAAA
Organism: Desulfobacteraceae bacterium; assembly: GCA_030597505.1. GTDB lineage: Bacteria > Desulfobacterota > DSM-4660 > Desulfatiglandales > Desulfatiglandaceae > JABMQV01. The sequence goes on along the minus strand of JAUVRS010000104.1, from coordinate 4,836 downwards.
AAAATCCATGAGGTATTGGAGATCATGGAAAAATACAGGATCTCCGGTGTGCCCGTGGTGAAAAAGGGAAATCTGGTGGGGATAATTACCAATCGGGACTTGAGATTCGAGACCAATCTGGACCAAAAGGTGGAGGCGGTCATGACCAAGGACGATCTCGCCACCGCCAGGGTTGGGATTACCCTTGAAGAATCCAAGGCTATTCTCCATGCGAGGCGTATTGAAAAACTTTTGGTGGTTGATGAAAAAGGGAAATTGCAGGGGCTCATCACCATAAAAGATATTGAAAAGGTCAAGAAATATCCGAATTCATGCAAAGATGACCTAGGCCGACTAAAAGTGGGCGCTGCCGTGGGTGTTGGGCCGGATACCCAGGAAAGGATTGCGAACCTTATAAAGGCGGATGTTGATATCATTGTCATTGATACGGCCCACGGCCATTCGGATCTGGTGGTGGCAACTGTCAGGAAGACCAAAAAAAAATTCCCCGATCTGGAATTGGCCGCGGGAAATGTTGCCACAGCTGACGGGACCAAGGCGCTTATCGAAGCGGGTGCTGATGCCGTCAAGGTGGGGATAGGGCCCGGATCCATCTGCACAACCAGAGTGGTTACCGGTATTGGTGTGCCTCAGATGACTGCCATAATGGAGTGTGCCGAAGCAGCCGGAAAACATGGGGTTCCGGTCATAGCAGATGGGGGAATCAAATACTCCGGGGACGTCACCAAGGCAATAGCCGGTGGGGCTTTTTCCGTCATGATTGGAAGCCTCTTTGGAGGAACAGAAGAAAGCCCGGGCGAGACTATTCTTTTTCAAGGAAGGACCTATAAGGTTTACAGGGGAATGGGTTCGCTTGAGGCAATGAAAGACGGGAGCAAGGATAGATATTTTCAGGAAGAGACAGATCTGGAGAGCAAACTGGTTCCGGAAGGAATTGTGGGCAGGGTACCTTATCGGGGGCCGCTCGCCGATACGGTTTATCAACTCGTGGGTGGTGTGAGGGCAGGAATGGGTTATCTGGGATGCCCGAATATCGAAGCGCTACAGACAAAGCCAACCTTTGTTCAGGTTACACCTGCTGGCCACAAGGAGGGTCATGTCCACGATGTAATTATCGTCAAAGAGGCACCCAATTATCGGGTGGAATAACCACGCGACACCCAACATGCCAACTGCATCCGTAACCCATAACCACTTCAAGAAATCATGAACAGCATATATAAACAAAAGATACTGATACTTGATTTTGGCTCCCAGTATACCCAGCTTATCGCCAGACGGGTTCGGGAGACAAAAGTTTATTGCGAGATCCATCCCTTTAATATGGACATAGAAAAGATAAAGGCCTTCTCTCCAAAAGGAGTAATCCTCTCAGGCGGGCCCTCCAGCATATACGACGAGGATGCCCCCATGGCCGAACAGGGGGTTTTGGATCTGGGGGTACCGGTCCTGGGGATATGTTATGGGATGCAATTCCTCATCCATACGCTTGGGGGTGTTGTTGCGAGGGCCGTGGATCGCGAGTACGGGAATGCCACCATCATCATCGAAAATAATAAAGACCTTTTTCACGGTTTTGGAATAGGAACGGAAGAGACCGTATGGATGAGTCACGGTGACCGAATTGACCGGGTACCGGAAGGGTTTGAGGTCCTGGCAGGGAGTAAAAATAGTCCCGTATCCGCGATGGTGGACCCTGCGCGCAGACATTTTGGGGTCCAGTTTCATCCGGAAGTGGCCCACACGCCCGAGGGGACAAAAATTTTGAGAAATTTCCTTTTTAGGGTATGCCATTGTGAACCCTCCTGGACCATGACCTCATTTGTCCGCCGGACAATCCAAAATCTGAGGGAAACAGTGGGTGACGGGCGGGTCATTTGCGGGTTGTCAGGCGGGGTAGACTCCTCTGTAACCGCTGTCCTGCTCCATAGAGCCATCGGCAGCAAACTATCCTGCATCCTTGTTGACAATGGTCTCCTCAGAAAGGGGGAGGCAGCTGAGGTCATGGAAATTTTTCGCGGATATATGGGTATGGATTTGCATTTGGTAGATGCATCTCAACATTTTTTGGACCATCTCAAAGACGTCACGGATCCGGAAAAGAAGAGAAAAATCATTGGCAGAGAGTTTATTACGATCTTTGAAAAAAAGGCGGAGGAACTAGGGAAGGCGAAATTTCTGGCTCAGGGAACCCTTTACCCTGATGTAATCGAAAGCGTCTCGTTTAAAGGACCTGATGCCACCATAAAGAGCCACCATAATGTCGGGGGCCTGCCGAAGGTTATGAAATTGGAGCTGATTGAACCGCTCAGAGAATTATTTAAGGACGAAGTCCGAGAAGTGGGTATTGAACTTGATCTGCCCAAGGAGTTGGTGATGCGGCAGCCGTTTCCCGGCCCGGGTCTTGCGGTCAGGATTCTCGGGGAACTGACTGATGAGCGGCTTGAAATTTTGAGATCTGCGGATGTGATCGTTGAGGAAGAAATCAAGAAAGCAGGGCTCTATGAAAAGGTCTGGCAATCATTTGCCGTGCTTCTTCCAGTAAAAACAGTGGGTGTGATGGGAGATGAGAGGACCTATGAAAATGTCATCGCCGTAAGGGTAGTGGACAGCCTGGATGCCATGACTGCAGATTGGTCAAGGGTGCCATATGAAGTCCTTGGGGCGATTTCCAACAGGATTATCAACAGCGTGAATGGTGTCAACCGGGTTGTCTACGACATATCCTCCAAGCCTCCCAGCACAATCGAATGGGAATAACCGGTGTCTGAACAAAAAATCTGCTCAGACACACTGACTCACCAAATCTTCAATTCGCCGGCTTGACCGGATCAAAATCAGGTGGCTGAGTTATGAAAAAACTTGCTTTCCTTTTTGTCCTTTTCCTCCCTTTTATTTTGTCTTCCAACGCATTTTCTGACGACTCTTTTGATAAGCCAGAGGCCTATCAGGAGAAAATCCGCACACTTGGTTTCTTGCTCGAATCGATCATTGATGTTTCGGAACGGATTTCAGCCACACAAAAAATCCTGCAGGGGCCCAGTGGTCTCGGTCGTGAGAAAAGGCTCAGAGAAGAGATCGGTGAATTGAGTATAAAACTCAGGGGCATGGAGGAGAGCTTTGAACAGTTGGCCACTGATGTGGACCTCCTTGCCTTTAAAGAGAAAAAGAAGGCGACGGTGGATTGGAACCAGGAACTCCAGGAGCTCTTGGGACCTGTATTGAGAGAAGTAAAAAAGATGACATCTCACCCTCGGGAACTTGAAAAACTCAGAGGCAAGATCGACGTCTACAGAATTCAGATGGAAGTGACGCGAAGGGCCATTGAAAACCTTTCCCTTATCCAGTCCCACGCCAAGAACCCAAAACTGATCGCCAGTTTGAATGACCTGATGGAAATGTGGCAGAACAGACACCTCGAGATCAACACTCAGATGGGCATCGCTATTCAACGGCTTGAAAATAGACTTGAAAAAAAGAGACCTATTTCAGAGACGATTCAGGAATTGTTGCAGATGTTTTTTAAAAGCAGGGGCCGAAATCTCTTTGTGGCGCTTTTTGCTTTTGGCATTGTGTGGGTGCTCCTTCATTATCTTCATAAACTGATCCGGACTTTCAGCCCCTTTCACAAAAAGGGGCGTTCCTATTATGTCCGGATTTTTGACATGCTGTATATGGTTCTTACGATCGTGGTGTCCATCCTGGTGCTCCTTGGTGTCCTTTACTCCTTTGGAGATTGGGTCCTTTTATCCCTTGCCGTTATATTTATCCTGGGGGTTGGTTGGGCATCAAAACAGGCACTTCCCAAATTCTGGGGTCAGGTGACACTCATGCTGAATTTCGGGTCGGTCAGAGAAGGTGAAGTGGTTATCTACAGGGGAATTCCCTTTGAAATGTCCCGGATAAATATATACTCGGAGCTTGTTAATAAAAAATTGGGGGACGGTATTGTCAGGCTCCATATCAAAGACCTGTTGGGCCTGCGATCTCGCCCACCATTTGAAAATGAACCGTGGTTTCCGTCGGAATGTGGTGACTGGGTCAGGTTGAATGACGGTACCTATGGAAAGGTGACAGCCCAGACACCGGACCTGGTTGAGATAGAATTGATCGGTGGTGCCGGAAAAACATATAAGACCACCGATTATTTGACCCAATCCCCCGTAAACCTTTCTTCAGGTTTCAGAATTCCCGTCACCTTTGGGATCGACTACGGGCATCAGGCCATCATTACCCAAGACATACCCAATATATTCGAACAATCGATTACCGAAGGGCTTGTGGCTTGCGGGTATGCTGATAGCATTGTAAAAATAGCGGTTCAATTTAAGGAAGCGGGACTTTCTTCCTTGGATGTGGTTGTTTTGGCGGATTTCAATAAAAAAGCAGCATCAAGATACACTATCTTGGAAAGGACCATTAATCGGCTCTGTGTTGACGCCTGCAATCATAACCATTGGGTGATCCCATTTCAACAGGTAACGCTTCATATGGCCGAATCTACTGCTAAAAATAGCTAAATTTCAGACCAATTGGAAACAAAGTTCAGTTTTTTGACGATGTATCATATGCGGAGAAACGGTTTTGATACAGCGTGATTGGCATTAGCAAGAGGTTTAGAAAATGACTATTCTGAGTGTGGATGTGGGAACCACAGGTATGAAAATGGGTATTTTTCACGTAAAAGAAGGCAATGTGACTTTGATCAAAGGTTTCTCAGAGACCTATGAAATTCATACCTACAATGATGGATTGTTCAGCGACATAGACCCCAAAAAATGGCAAAATGCGTTTATAACCGGTTGCCGGGCCATGGGTGATCTGATTGGTGAAATT
>JAUVRS010000027.1 GCA_030597505.1 Desulfobacteraceae bacterium | reverse complement strand
TGACCCTCATCAGGTGCCTTTCGCCCCAACTTTAGCCCCACCAGCACTACAGCGTCAGTAAAGAGATCGGAGACCGAATGGACCGCATCGGCAATCAGGGCCTGGCTGTGGCCAAAGACACCGGCAAAAAGCTTTAGGGCAATCAAAAAGAGATTGGCCACGGCGCCGATCAAGGTCACCTTTCGACCGGCCCGGCCCTGATCTCTTATCATATGTTTTGAAATGACCATATGGGACCCAAACCACATCCCTCATGATAATGTTTTTGGTCTTCTGTTATGGTTATTTCTGAGGACTAGTTCCTGAGGACCAGTTCTTGAGGGCCGGGGCATCAGGCATTGGAGGAATCGCCCAAATCTATCCCATCACTCAGGGCTCATGACCCCGATTCACACCCTCGGGTTGATGCTGATGAGCCGCAAAAAACCCAGGGCCACGTGATTTAAACAGGTAATTGATTGAAATTAATGAAGTTACCGCCTTATGCAAATCATGGAAATGCCAAACCCCAAAATACAAATCTCAAACAAATCTCAATGACCGAAATTCAAAATTCAAAACAGCTAAGAATGACGGAGAGACATCCAATAAGTGATTGAAATAGTTTGGTCATTGTAATTTGTAATTTTGATATTGTTTGTAGTTTGAGTATTGTAATTTTGGATTTTAGTGCCATAACCGGGAAAGCAAATCGCTTTTACCTGAATCAATTAGCGTTGACTTTGACGTTTCCCTGGCAAAGGGCCTCGTCTTGTTGAGAAAAGCGGCAAATGGGATTTGGGTTAGGGGGAATTTCTTGACCCGGCTCAGGGGACTCTCAAACCTTCTCAAAAAATTCCTGTAACCTCTTGATTACCACAACCTTTGAATCCAGTGACATGTCATCGTCAAAGAGGAATTCCAGCAAAAAAATCATCTTATAATCGACCGCTGATGTTTCGTATTTCTGAAAAGAACTGACCTTGAAATCTTTGAGCTTTCCGTAATCATCCCCCTCAAACAGCCCGCTCTTCCCCAGGATAAGCACCAACGCCTCTTTGGCATCATCGGCATTTTCCAGAACAATTTCTATACCATCAATCTTTTTAACCGCTTTGACGATTTTTTCACTTTCAACCTTGATTTTCATTTCTCTATCTCTTCCAAATGTCAATAGGTTATTTTTTCATTTTACTCTTGTAAAACTTGACAAGCCCCAACATATCTTTCGCTACAAAACGCCCGATTGTGCCCGTACTATAGCAGGCAACTTCCACGGTGTTATCAGGGCGAACGAGAAAACTTGTCGCATGAATATAGTTTCTGTTCTCATCATAATAGGCCCCTGTTATCCGGGACGTCTCCCTTGCATTCATACCCCAGGCGACCGGGTAGGTAATGCCCGCTTTTTCAATGGCCTCCGCTGCCATTTGTTCAAAGCGCTAAAAGGCAATACCTTCCGACTGTTTCAAAAGCGTATCCGACTTCAGATCCACACTTACTCTCAGAGATCTGAGCCCCTGGACGCCGGGGAGATCCTCAAGTTCCAGAGGTTCCACTTCGTTTGTCAGGTATCCTTCAAAACGAAGGAAGTCGATATGACGTCGCATTTCCTCGGCCTCTTCCGGATGGGAATAGACAACGGCAATCTTCCCCGGCTGTGTAAGCCGTTCGCCCTTTCCCTTTATTACCGCCTTATCAATCCGTGATTTAATTATTTCGTGACGGGTATTGTAGGCCCCATCAACGTCAAAACGTTTTTCATCAAATCTGAAACGAATTGAAAGGGGAGTGTCCTGAATCAGGATGAGATGGGCAGTGTCGAGCGGTATGTGAAGCGAAGACTTTAGCTGCTCTGTAAGCCAGGCCAACCCACAGGTGACTTTGAGCTGCCACAGACGCATATTTTTCAAATACAAATCACTGTAGCCACCATGCTCCATTAGAGAGGCTCCCAAATAAATAAGGTAATCCACGCCATCTGTCCGATGTCTCTCAAAAAAATGGGGGAAAACACTCTGGGCCTCTGCCTCCTCCTGATCCAAATAGGCCGCCAGTTTATTACTCAAAAGGGAGATACTCTCCTCAAATTCTTTTCGGCGGCGATAGACCGTTCCCAAAACAGGATCCACAGTGGTTTCATAGGTCTTTATGGCACGAGTGACTTTGGGTCCAAAACCTCGCAAATCGGAAAAGATCGGCTCTACGTCCTCCCGTAGAAACTTTGCGGTGGAGACCTCATCCCCTGTCCCCAGTCCCGCCCGGATTCCTTGCAGACGATCTCTGGTACGCCCTGCCAACTCCTTTAGGATAAGGAGGGGCCTCGCCTCAGAAGCCAATTGCACAACATTCAAAGAAAGTTTGAGGTGTTCCGTCAGGTCCTCTTGGATCGCACGGTTTCGCTCGGCCGTGGACCCTCGCACATCAGAAACCCCATAGAGCGGGTACACATCTTTGAAAACAATAGGGTTCATCTCCGTGGATTGACCGGTTCTCACATTTTCCAGGTGAGCAATCGCGGCCCCCCTGAATTTCCATTCCACTGTCGGATGAAGGGCCGTACACTTCTCCTTTATGACGCCTTGGACCCGATTTTCCAGGTCATCAAGCGCCCTCATCAGGGCCATGGCAAAAAGCGGTTGAACCTGACGAACAATGAAAGCATCGACCGGATCCAGATCCCCCGCACCAGGAGATCCCAACGTCAAAGTACCGATGCACTCATCCTCAAAAATGAGTGGCGCTATCAGGAGCGATCTTACCCCCATCTCCGAAAGATCTTTTTCCGCATTCCTTTCTGAATGCTCTTCAAGAATGTCAGAGACCAACACAACCTCTTTGGACGCCACGGCCCGCTCATGAGAGGTTCCCTCAAAATCCAACAGGGAAACATGACGTGAGTCGGAAAAAATGCAACTTCGCGTCATTTCACATCCCGTATTGAGAAGGAGAATCTGGTCCTCCTGAATGGCAGTCAAGGTGGCCACCAGATCGCTACGTCGAAACAGCGTGCGAAGTCTTTGCTGAAGCCGCACAAAACCTCCCTGTGAGGCGATCGATTCCTTGTCGATGAGATCCCTTTCCAGGGCAGACAATACCTCAGATCCTGTGACGTCTATTGCCTGGATTATGATGAAACCATGCAGTTCAAACCCCTCCGGAGGCAATATTTCCCGAATCACATCTGGTTCGGTCAGGTGTTTCAAGATCTTGACCCGGTCCTTATCTGATATTGTCTTGAGGCCGTCCGGGGTCGTTACCTCCACAAAGCGAAAGTCCAGCTTCATATTGAAATAACGGTCCAATCCCGTATCAGGATCAGATATGATGCGGATTATGGGGTAATCAAGTCTCTTTTGGATTCCATAGAATTTTTCAAGAATAAAGAAGTATGCCCGAATGACCCGGCCCCTGTTAAAGCTCTCCTCGTCGAGATTTAGTCGCCCTTTAAACGAACCATCTTTCTCCACAAGCAGCCGCTCAAACTGCGGAGAAACAAAAAACGGTTTCATTGAAAATGGGATTACAGCACCGACCGTCTCGGTCTCCCACAAGGCCGGTGAGAAAACCAGACCCATCAACCTTTCTATCAAATCCCGATGGCGCTCCAGCACAGTCATGTCCTCTATGGGGCTGTAAAGCTCAGGGGCACTTTTAAGCATCTCCTGAAGTCCATCGATCTGGCAGGGAACCCTGTCTGAAATCGACGCGATTTTGCTCAAGTACTCAATAAGCGGTTTGAGGCTGAGCATACAACGGAATGGATACTCTTCCTCCCTCATTTTTGACCTCCTTTTTCCTTTGGTACCTGGACAACCTGTCTCAAAAGTCAGAACGCTGGGCCAAGAGCCTCTGGTGACAAAAAGGGGCTTTTTGCTCTGCACTGGAAAATTTATTGATATTTTTAGCACGTTATGGCACTTGAATCAACATGAAACTCGGAATGGACCGGGGCGGCTTTAATATGAATCGGATAGCCCCGACTCCCATAGATTCGGACATTTGGACATGAACTCTATAAAAGAATTCACAAATAAAAAGACGATTATAGTCGGTGAAGTCAACTCGGGGAAGACAGTTTACCTAAAAGACATCCTGGAAAAGTTCCTGGAAGAGGGGTACACAGATCTTGTTGTAATTGACATGGCCCCTGAAAACATAAGAGGTGTCGGTGGTAAGATAAATCTCGGGAAGCACAACCTTATAAGATACTTGACCGCAGGGATCGTGGCACCCAGACTTGTGGGAGGCGCCCAGGGTGAGATTGTGGCATTTGCAAAAAAAAATGCCCTAATGATTGATCAAATTTTTTCCCGGTGTCTGAGAAATCCAAGTAATGTCTTGTTTATAAACGATGTTTCCATCTATCTGCAGGCAGGAAATCTTGACAGGCTTCTCTCATTTCTCAACACAATACCAACCGTAATCATGAACGGCTATTTTGGTTACAGCCTTGGCGGGGGGGAATTTGGGATGCGGGAACGGCACGAGATGAAAAAGCTTCAAGAAAAATGCGACAGGGTCATCAATTTAAAAACCCTTTAGTATGCGCAAGGCCCCCAACGAACTGATTGACCAACTTTTCATTTTGATTTTCTGAGATCCCTTTCTCTAAATTATCCTGAACCATGGAAAAGGCGACGTCCACCATTTCATTGGCCAATGGCTTCTTCGCCAGATCCATCCGGTAACGGGAGTAGTTTTCTGCGTGTTCGAGAATCCTTTGGGCTGCCAATTTCCCCTCTTCAATAATCTTTTCTCGCTCTCGTCTCCCCAGTTCAAGAATGTTCTCACGGATCTTATCGATGCTAACACTTATATTATCCAGCTTTTCCTGTTCCGCGTCCCCAAGGGACTTGGCCTCATTAAATTGAGTCCCAACCTCACCCAGTTCCTCCTGGACCTCTGTTTTGACGCCCCGCAGAAATTTCATAAGCGGCTTTTTCCCAAATTTTATAAAGAGAAAGACCAGGATTCCAAAATTTACCCACATCAGGACAATGTCCCACACTTTTCTGCCGGCGCTGAGCGTCTCCGCAGCAAGGGCATTCGGACTATCCAGAAGGAAACAGATAATTGTTCCTAAAAAAAACCCACCGATCAGGCCATATCTACCGCATTTCAGATCCAACCTCAGGCCTCCCTCCGATCATTTTTTCTATAATCCCTTTGGCCAGAATAGCCGCCTCACCCTCCAGCAGAGGCCGGCTCTGTTCAATTTCCTGTTCAGCCTTTTTATCAGCCTCTTTCTTTATTGAATCGGCTTCTTTTCGGGAATGATCCAGCAAACTTTCGGTCTCGGACATACCTTCCCTATTTTGCTGGACCCGCTCTTTTGTAAAACCTTTTCTGGCCTCACTCTCCGTTGAGAGAAATGTTTTCTCTAATTGAATAGTCTTTTCTTTGATATTATCGATTTCGGTCTTTGTCTTTTCCAAATGTTGTTTCCGTTCATCGATTATCTTCAGAACAGGCTGAAACAGCAGCTTATTCAGGATGAAAGCCAGGACAAGAAAATGTATTATTTGCAGGACCAAAGTCGCGTTGATACTTATCATGGGTCAGCGCCTGGTAATGTTTAAACCACAAAGAGCAGCAACAGGGCCACCACCAGTGAGTAGATACCCGTTGACTCGGAAACCGCCTGACCAACAAGCATGGTCCTGGTCAACAGACCTGCCTCTCCCGGTCTTCTCCCGATGGCCTCGCAGGCCTTTCCACCGACAATACCTTCACCGACTCCCGGGCCGATGGCCCCCAAACCCATTGCTATTCCTGCACCCAGAAATGCAGCTGCCTTTATAAGATCTGCACCTTCAATTGCCATTTTTTCCTCCTCATTTTTTTTGACAAATTGTTATCAAATTTATTCGAAAACTATATTTCTATGGTTAGGACCTGCGCAGGCCTTTACACAACAAAAATAAGCACCAGGCTTATCACCATGGCATAAATGGCCGTGGACTGAGAGACCGCTTGCCCCACAAGCATGGTCCTGGTTAATTCTCCAGCAGCCTCAATGTTTCTGGCAACCCACTTTACCGCGCTTTCAGCCGTCAGACCGTTTCCAATCCCGGGGCCTATCCCGCCAAACCCCATGGCTATCCCGGCTCCAAGCAGTGCCATGGGAGCGCTTAGACCTGCGGTCTCCGGAAAGGCCTTAAACATGAGGACAAAGCTTATCAGAAGACCAAAAATGGCAGGGGTTTGGGACACGGCCTGACCCACCAGCATTGTTGTGGTCACCTGCCCGACAGTATCCGGATTTCTGGATATGCCCCCACAGCTAGCCCCGGCTGCCAGGCCCCCGCCAAGCCCTGACCCGATGGCTGCCAGACCTGTACTCAAACCTGCCCCTAACAATGCAGCCCAGGTTGGGGAAAATGGCAAAGAGCCAAAGTCCATAAACATAAGCATCAGGGCCACCACCATGGAAAAAATGGCGGGTGTCTGACATACGGCAGACCCGATCAGCATGTTTGTTGTCAAACGAGTTGCCACTGCAGGCTGTCTGGCTATCCCCAGACAGGCCTCACCTCCCGGAAACCCTGAGCCCACACCAGATCCAATTGCCCCAAACCCCATGCACAGACCTGCCCCCCCCCAACGCTGCTGCCTTTAGCAAATTGGGTGCGGACACATCCAGAAAGATCAAAAGGATTGCGATAACCAGGGCAAATATGGCTGCCGACTCAGCCACGGCCTGACCGACAAGCATGTTTTTTAGAATTTCACCGGATTTTTCAGGCTTGTTGGAAAGGGCCTGATTGGCAAGACCGGCGGTGTAACCTTCTCCCAGTGCTGCACCAATTGCCCCAAGACCTATGCACAAACCAGCCCCTGCATAAGAGGCAATCTCTATTATTGTAGAAGCATCAGAAAACATTATCATTTAACCCGGACTGAGATATAAACTAACGTTAACATCGTGAATACAAACGCCTGAATGGTCCCGATAAATACGCTAAAAAAGCAGATCAAAAAAGGTGGAAGTATCAGGCTGTAGATGAGGTGGGAAACGACAAGAATAATGATTGCCCCACCCAATATGTTCCCGTACAGTCGAAATGATATGGATACCACCTTTGCAATCTCACCGATGATGTTTAACGGGGCCATAAAAAACATGGGCTCGCAATATTCCTTTGCATATTTCTTAAAACCTTTTGCCTTTATACCCGAGTAGTGTGCGATGAGAAATCCCATGACCCCCAGACCGAGGGGTGTGTTAAGATCTTTGGTCGGCTCGGAAAGCGTTGGGAAAATGCCCAGCCAGTTGGATAAAAAAAGAAACATAAAGAGGCTGCAAATCAGAGGGAAATACTTCTTGGCCATCTCTTTATCCAGTGCGTCCTCGGTGAGACCATAAAAGGCGGTCACAAACAACTCTCCAACGACCTGAAAGGGGTTTGGCACAAACGCAATCTTCCGGGTTGCCAGAAAACCAAAAACGATCAGGACCGCCATCACGATCCATGTCATGATGATAGTCTCAACATTAAATACCAGATTGAAACCAAACAGTTTTATAACAAACTGAGGTATATTGGTAAGATCTTTCATCTACTTATCCGTCCGATCTAGAATTATCAGCCATTCACCCACCCAAAATCCCTATCTTCCATCCAAAAACGGCCTTATCACAACGTAGTCTACCAGCGTGACTATTTGTACTGCAAAAATACCGATCGCCACGGCGATAAAATCAAAGGCGTCATACTTGACGGCTACGAGCAAGGGGATCGCCAGGATTATATATCTCGAGAACATCGACACAAACCCTATCAGGCTTGCCCTTTTGCGTGTGTGGCCCAGGGTCGCTGTGATAGACCTTCCCAGCAGTATAAAGTTTAGAATGCTAAAACAGGTACCCAGCACAAGCCCTTTGCCTATGGCCTTTTCACCAATAAATATAAAGAAAAAGCCCAGCACCAACGCTGATACCATGGCCCAGGAGCAGATCCTCTTCTGGATTTGTCGAATATCGTTACTTTCGCCGTTCTGTTTCCTGCTTCCCCTCTTCATCACGCGTGGTGACTTCCATTATTTGTCTGTAGACGGTGTAGCCTCCGCCCGCAATCCCCAACAAAATAAAGACAGTGATAAAAAGCCCCTTTGTATTGAGCCATTTGTCAAGATAATAACCAATGGCAAAACAGAAAAGGATCGAGCCAGCCATGGTCAACCCGAGTTGGGAGACTATGGCTATATCATCCATAAATTTCCCGTGTTTCTTTAAATCAAAAAGTCTGCGCACTCGGATCTATCTCGGGGAAAGAGGATAATCAGAAGACTCTCAGGGGTTATTCATCCGATCCTCTATAATTGCTTGCATCACCGCTAAAAAGGCTTGAGGTTCAACCCTTTCTGAAATTCAACCCTGCCCATGGGCAGCCTACCATGTCACTACCCCTAACTTTCGGCGCTAATCTATAGATCAATGTCTCCCGCGTGTCAAGTCGAAAAATCATTGGTATTCATTTTGAGTGACCTCTCCCCCAAAGCCGTTCGGTTCATGCAATTTTCGAATAAGTTGAAGGAAAACAATCGGAACGGCTGAACAGGGCGGTGGGGACAATTTAGGTGGCTGGTTCGTGGGCGGTGAAAAGTTCCCTCAGGATCATTTCTTCATCTCTTCCAGCTCCTTGCTAAGAAAGCTGACCTCATGCCTTACCCTGTTGTCGGTCTCCATTTTGCGGGCAATCACCTCGGAGGCATAAAGGATGGAAGAATGACTGCGATTGACCGTCTCACCAAGCTTTTCGAGGGTCTCATCGGTGTGGCAGCGGCAGAGATATGCGTAGATATTTCTGGGATAGGCGTAAATCCTTTTTCTGGAGTTGGAGCCCAACATATCAGGCTCGACCTTGTAATACCTGCAGACAAGCTTATGGATTTGTTTGGGTGTGATTGACCATTCACTTGAGACAAGACTGCTGACAACGTCCTTGGCCATGGACAGATCAATCTTGGCATTTAACAGATCGGACCTGGCTTTGAGACATTTGACAACACTTTCCAGTTGACGAATATCTCTTTTGAGATGCCTTGCAAGAAAATGGCAGATCTCATCAGAAAGCACAACGTTTTGATCAGACGCCTTTTTCACTAGGATTTTGGTACGAGTCTCGTAATCCGGATCGGCAATAGTGGTCACCAGCCCCGAGATGAATCGAGATGAAAGCCCTTTCGAGATGCGGGGGATATCTTTTGGGGGAAGGGAACTGGTATATACGATATTCTTGTTGCTGTTTGAGAGAGCATCCAGGGTATACCCCAACTCGGTTTGCGTCTTTTCTTTACCACTCAAAAAATGTATCTCTTCAAGAAGAAGCACATCGCATAGTTTTCGATACTTCTCTTTAAATTCCTCAATCCGCTTGTTCTTCAGAGAGAAAATCATCTCATTGGTAAAATCCTCTGCCGTTACATAATGGACCCGACTATCAGGCTTCTTCTCCAGGATGGCATGACCCACTGCATGAGACAGATGGCTTTTCCCCAAACCGGTATTTGCAAGGATCAACAGCGACTGGTAATTCGAACCGGCACCGCGAGCCAGGGCTTTTGACGCGGAGTAGGCAAATTCGTTAGACGGCCCCACTATAAATTGGTCAAAGGTAAACCTCGTGTTTAACCTGACCCTCCCATTCCTCTTTTGTCGGGCTATATTTGGAAAGGTAAGTTGTTTGGCGTCACGGATAAAATCAGGGGGAACGGTCTCTTTCCTGACGGGATTTACTTTTAGGACTACCTCGAGCTTCTCAGACAGCAAATTTGCGAGCTTCTCCTGAATGATCCGCACATAGTTCTCAGCCACCCAGTTTCGTGAAAACTTATTGGGGCATCCGAGGAAAACAGACCTTTCCTTACTGTCAATAAATGTGATGGGTCGTATCCACAGGGAAAAGGTGTTTTTTGGCAACTCGGTGCTTATCTGCTTTTTGATCTCTTCCCAAATGGTCTTCATTAAGGACTCCCTGCTGGTCAGAAAAAAAAGGTGAGTTGCTGTCGGTTGAGGTTTCAACGAGGTGGTCTTAAGATTGCGCATAGTTTTACGTGAAGGGAACATATGCCGTCAAAGGGGATGTCCTGAAATCAACATTTAACCCCACATTTTTTCTTGACATACGATAACCCCCAGTCTTCACAGAACAAATTTCCTGTGGGTCTGTAACTTATCGAGAAAAAAGGTTTATTCGAAATACCTTTTTTAGATGAAATTTCAATAAGTTAAAACAATTCAATTTTTTGTGAATAAATTTGTTAACAATTCATATCTTCGAATTTCTCTGTTTATTGACCTTTTTTAAAGATTTTCATTTTTTTTTCTAAAATTTCTCGATTTTCCCAGTGCCCTCTTTTGCGAGCGGTTAAAGGTAAAATTTCCCTATAACCCTTAACATATTGTTATCCATATAAAACATCTCATATAATCTTTTTTGGAATTCTCTCAACGTATCTTAAAAAAATAATTCGGAATAAAAAAAAATTTTCTGAAAAAGTATTCCAAATATGCCGACCTTTTTTACCATCAGCGTCTGGGAGAATATTTGACTTCCTTCAAAAAATAATTATAAGATCATCCATCAAAAAAGGAGGGGAAAGATGAACCTAAAGAATGGGACTGAATACATTGAGAGTTTGAGAAAACTAAAGCCTATCATTTACTATAAGGGAAAAAAAATTGAGGACGTAACACGACATCCGGCCACGGCTCCCCATGTCCGGGCAGCGGCCATGACCTACGCCCTGGCAAGCGATGATGAGTACCGTGATCTGGCCACTGCCACCTCTCACCTGACAGGTAGAACCATCAGCCGGTTTACCCATGTCCATCAAAACATTGAAGACCTGATCAAAAAAATCAAACTTCTCCGGATCCTCGGCCAGAAGACAGGGACGTGTTTTCAGCGATGCGTTGGCTTTGACGGCATCAATGCCGCCTACTCAGTCACATATGAAATCGATAAGAAATGCGGGACAGATTATTTCGAACGTCTCAAACAGTGGCTGATTGGCATCCAAGACAAAAACCTGATGGTAGTCGGGGCCATGACAGATCCAAAGGGAGACCGGTCAAAAGGACCGGCTGACCAGCCCGATCCCGACCAGTATCTCCACATCGTTGAACGCCGTCCTGATGGAGTCGTCCTGAGGGGTGCCAAACTCCACATGACCGGAGCGGTCAATTCCCACGAGATCCTGGTAATGCCCACAACGGCCATGGATGAACGTTCAAGAGACTACGCCGTGGTCTGTGCCATCCCGGTTGATGCCCCTGGAATCACCATGATATTCGGCCGTCAAGCAAATGATGACAGACGGGACAAATTGGAACGGATCGATGTTGGCAAGCCTGCATTCGGTGCGGTGGGCGGTGAGGCACTCATCGCATTTGAAGATGTTTTTGTACCAACCGATCGGATTTTTATGGACGGGGAGACCGAATTCGCCAGTCTCCTGGTCTACCGGTTTGCCGCCCATCATCGTGCCAATTACGGGGCCTGTACAACCGGTCTGATGGATGTGCTTACCGGAGCCGTGAGTTACCTTACTCAGATCCAGGGAACCGCCAAGGCCTCTCACGTTCGGGATAAGGTCACCGAGATGATCCACCTCTGTGAGACCCTGTACTGCTCATCCATCGCCTGTTCTGCCGAGGGCCAACCCACCCCCTCGGGGGCCTATCTGGTGGATACAATGCTGGCCAACGTCTGCAAACAGAACGTAACGCGATTCCACTTTGAGGTCGCCCGTCTGGCTTTGGACCTGGCCGGGGGGTTTATCGCCACATTACCGAGTCAATATGATCTGGAAAGCGAAGATGTGGGGCATCTGGTCAGAAAGTATTTTTCCGGAGTAAAAGATATTTCAACCGAGGACCGGATAAAAATAGCGCGTCTTATCGAGGCCATGACAGGGGGCACGGCCCTCGTGGAATCCATGCACGGGGCAGGGTCTCCCCAGGCGCAAAGAGTCATGATCCTTAGAGAAGGGAACCTGGACAAGAAAATAAAATTGGCCAAGGCCTTGTTGGGGATTCCCCAGAGGGTAAAAGCAAAGCAAGGAGAGTGAGCCAATTTTTTTTAATAACCGTTGCGTGATTCTTTGCTGAGTATCAGTAAAAGTACTATAAAACTTCCCTTCAAAAAATCTTGGGTATAACACTTTTTTACAAAATAAGTCTGATTTACAAATTTTCTCTTGACAATACAGATATATTTCACCTAAAAGTCTGTCTCTATAATTACAAACAAAAGACTTCACCTGATTTTAACAGTTATCTTATAGTTTCAAATAACATATCTTTTCAAACAATCGGTCACCACTCAACAAACCCCAAAGGGGTTTATTTCGGATTTTTTAACAAACTTGCTACTATTGTTTCTTCCACGAACTGTGGAACATAAATATTCTGAGAGATCTTAACCTCATCTTTGTTTTATTTTGAAAATTGAGGATACCCTGATGTTGTGAGGCATTAAGAGATTATAACGTCATCTCAAGAACACAATTGCCTTATCTCGCAGAATAACCGAAATAGATCTACCAAGTCATTTTCGTTTTGGGAACAAAAAATCCTGTTGAGGACGAGGTTTTAAATCATGACCGATTTTCCGATGACCTTTCCCCAAATTCTCATCCATAACGCCAAACGATTTCCTCCAACCAAGGCTGCCATTCGTGAAAAGAACTATGGCATATGGCAATCTTACTCATGGCAGGACTACCTTGAGCAGGTAAAAAATTTCGCGCTTGGGTTGGCTGCCTTGGGGTTCAAGAGGGAGGATAAGATGGCCATCATCGGGGACAACAGACCCCAGCTATACTGGGGTTTAGCCGCGTGCCAATGTCTCGGCGGCGTTCCCGTCCCCCTTTACCAGGACGCCATACACAAGGAACTTCACTATATTGTAGATCATTCAGAATGCAGGTTTGCCTTGGCCGAAGACCAGGAACAGACCGACAAACTTATGCATCTAAAAGATGAGATTCCGAGGCTCGAATACATCATTTATGATGATGCCCGGGGACTTCAGAACTACCAACATGATTGGCTTGTGGCCTTTACCGATGTCCAGGAGATGGGCCGGAAATTTGGAAAAGAGCATCCTGACTATTTTATGGATGAAGTGAACTCAATAAAGCCTGATGATATCTCCCTCATTTGCTACACCTCGGGGACCACCGGCAATCCCAAAGGCGTCATGATAACCCACCGCATGATCGCCGATTGTTCCCGCGGGTTTCTTAAATGGGACAATCTCGATGAGACTGAAAATGTCATGGCCTATCTCCCCATGGCCTGGATCGGAGACCACATTTTCTCCTATGGACAGGCCTTTTGTTCCGGATTTACCATCAATTGCCCGGAAAGTACCACCACCGTGGTTCACGACCAGAGGGAAATCGGACCCACCTATATCTTTGCACCCCCCCGTATCTGGGAGAATATCCTGACCCAGATCATGATAAAAATGGAAGATTCCGCATGGATCAAACGGAAGGGATTTGACTATTTCATGAGAGTGGCCAAAAGGGTCGAGAAAAAAAGGATCGCAAACGATAAGGTCCCGCTCGGTGATAATGTCCTGTATCAATTGGGCCGGTTTTTTATTTTTGCTCCACTGGTGGACAACCTCGGCATGCGTAAAATCAAGGTGGCCTATACGGCCGGTGAGGCCATCGGTCCGGAAATATTTGAGTTTTACAGGTCCTTAGGGATCAATTTAAAACAGCTCTACGGCATGACCGAGAGCTGTGCCTATGTATCCTTGCAAAAAGACGGGGAGATCGACTCCGAGAGCGTGGGACCACCAGCCTTCGGAGTGGAGATAAAGATATCCGACCAGGGAGAGGTGTTGTATAAGAGCCCGGGTAATTTCGTCGGCTATTTTAAAAATCCGGAAGCCACGGCGGAGACCCTTGAGGACGGGTGGCTTCACTCCGGTGATGCAGGATATATGACGGAACAGGGACATCTCAAGATCATCGACCGGGCCAAAGATGTGAGCAAGCTAACTGATGGGACCATGTTCGCACCCAAATATATCGAGAACAAACTCAAATTCAGCCCCTATATCAAGGAGGCCGTGGCCCACGGAATGAACAAGGATTATGTGGGGGTCTTTATTGATATTGACTACGGGGCCGTGGCAAACTGGGCCGAGAGGCGGCACCTTGCCTTTACAAGCTATACGGATCTGGCCCAGAAGCCTCAGGTATACGACCTTATTCAAGAAGCCATTCTTAAGGTAAATCAGAGCTTGAGTGAGGACGTAAAGCTCAAAAATTCCCAGATCAAGCGGTATCTTCTTTTTCATAAGGAACTAAATCCGGACGACGGTGAGATAACCCGCACCCGAAAAGTGAGAAGACGGTTTGTCGCTGAAAAATATGGCAATCTCATCGATGCCCTTTACGAGCCAAATAAAGAGAGCGTGGACGTGGAGGCAACAATCACCTATGAGGATGGTCGGACCACCACCATGAAGGCCATCCTTAAGGTCCGTGACGTCAATACATTTTGAAAAACAAAAACCCAAGGCCCTTACTTTGACGGAGAACACAGGCCATGAATAAAAAAAATGACCCCATCCTTCGCGCTGAAAATATCAGCATCACCTTTGGTGGCCTAAAGGCCTTGAACAAGGTCAGTTTAGAGATCTATCCCGGCGAGATCTTGGCCATCATCGGTCCCAACGGCGCTGGAAAGACCACCATGCTCAATATTATCAACGGGTTCTATAAACCCGATGAGGGCCGTATAATTTTTGA
>JAUVRS010000085.1 GCA_030597505.1 Desulfobacteraceae bacterium | reverse complement strand
TGATGATAGTCGGTGGGGGGCCGGGAGGGATGGAGGCCGCCAGGGTCGCCGGGTTACGGGGGCATGAGGTAACCCTTTACGAGCAACATGATCGACTGGGCGGTCGCATAGTGGCAGCCTTTCAGACCTCAATCAAAAGGGAGCTTAAAGGGATCCTCGATTATTATGAAGCGGTTTTGATGTCTTTGGGCGTCAATATAAGACTACAGACAAAAGTAGATAAGGACCTGATTCCTGAATTGAATCCGGATGCGGTTGTTATGGCCACGGGTTCGGTGCCCCTCTTACCCGACATACCTGGCGTCGATCTCTCTCACGTGGTTCAGGCCGTCGACGTGCTGATGACCACGGTGAAGGTTGATGACAAAGCGGTCATCATCGGCGGCGGGACCGTCGGGTGCGAAGTCGCCATATTCCTGGCAGAGAAGGGTGTGGATGCCACCCTTCTGGAGGCCCTTCCCTATGTGGCCCATGGGATCCCGCGGTTGGTAGGAAAGATGATAAAGGATAAGATGATAGAATTGGGTGTAGAAATTATGACCAACCGAAAGGTAGTGAATATCTCGGAAGAACTGGTTGTCTATGAAGACGCTAAAGCAAAGAGGGCCTCCCTGCCGGCTGTTCACGTGGTATTGGCGATTGGTTCAAGACCTCGCAATGAGCTGGCAGCTTCCCTCAGAGATCTCCCCGGAGAAAACTATCTTATCGGTGACTGTCTTGAACCACGGAGGGCCCTGGAAGCCATTTTTGAAGGTGCTGAGGTTGGCCTTCAGTTGTAGAACAGGACCCGCGGATTCGTTTCCCTGATTTCAGTGCAAGAAATCTTTCAGAGAAAAGGAAACTGGCAATATGGAACTCAAAGAAAAAATAGCAGTTGTTACAGGGGGCGGTATGGGTATTGGCCAGGCCATCGCCCTGGCATTGGCAAAAGAAGGGGCCCATGTGGCCATTTGGGACATAGACACCGAATCAGCCAAGAAAACGGCCGCGGAGATAGAGAATCTCGGTCAGGAAACCCTGGTGTGCGAGGCAGATGTCTCAAAGGCCCCGGCCGTGGATAAAGCCACAGATCAGACACTGGAGAGGTTTGGGCACATTGACATCCTGATCAACAACGCCGGCATAACACACCCTGCCGTGTCCATCCTGGACCTGGACCTGGAGTTTCTTGACAAGGTATCTGATATTGACCTCAAAGGGGTTTATATCTGTTCGAGACGGATTGGAAAAGAGATGGTGGGGCGAAAATCCGGAGTTATGGTTAACATTTCCTCTATCACTGCACTGGTACCCGTTCCCTTGGCCGTTTATGCGCCCATAAAGAGTGCTGTGATAATGCTAACCCGGGTTCTGGCACGAGATTGGGCCCAAGCGGGCATCCGGGTCAACGCTATTGCGCCTGGTTATATACTGACCCCACTCCTTCAGGGGATGTTTGACAAAGGATTGCGAAATCCCGATACTATCCTGAGCCATATCCCCATGAAAAAGTTTATTATGCCGTCAGACATTGCGGATGCAACGGTTTTCTTGTGTTCGGAAAAGGCCCGATTTATCACCGGCGTGACGCTTCCGGTGGATGCGGGGTTTTCCTGTGAGGGTGGCTGGAAGGCTTACGGGTATGAGTAATCCGGACCTATGAGACGGAAAAACAAGTAAGGCTAAGGGCAACGATCTTTTGAATTTTGATGCCAAAAATCATAGGTGTTTCGGAAAAACGGAAAGGGGGTGATGACCCGGCTCTGAAGAGATTTTGAAAATGACCGTTTATGAAATCATTTTTCACATCTGAAAGGAGGTCGCAATGAGTGGAATCAATTACAAAAGTGAAGCAATAAAAAAACCCTGGATGATCCTTATGACAATCGCCCTGATATGCTCATTTATGATTTTTAGCGGGACGGTTTCCGCCGAACCCATAAAGATCGGCTTTGTCTCTATTATGTCAGGCCGTGTGGCCATGCTTGGTGAAGAAGGCGCAAAAGGCGCCCAGCTGGCTATCGATGAAATCAACGCCAAGGGGGGAGTCATTGGGAGAAAATTCAAACTCCTCACCCGCGATTCCACAGGCAAACCTGAAGAGGCCGTGCGGATTGCCCGGGATTATGTGGTAAGAGACAAGGTTGATTTTATTATGGATGGCAGCAGCAGCCGGGAGTCTTTTGCCGTAAAAGAGGTCTCAAGAGATCTAAAGAAACTTACGATGATCACGGCAAGTGAAACCACAGCCAACACTGCTGATCCAAAAATCAGGACTCCTTACAGCTTTAGAACCGCTCGGGTTGCAATCCATGACAGCATCGTCGGTGGATACTTTGCGGGTAAGGTAGCCAAAGAGTTAGGACTCAAAAAATGGTATTCCATTTCCCCGGATTACGCGTACGGCCATGACAACACCACCCTCTTTTTTGAGTACTTGAAAAAAAACTATCCTGATTTCGAAATCATAGGACAGCAATGGCCCAAAATTTTTGAACCGGATTATACGGCCCATATCACCAAAATCATGAAAGACAAACCGGATGCCGTTTACTCCTGCCTCTGGGGGGGAGATATTACGGCCTTTATGGAGCAGGCCAGCCTGTATGGGTTGTTTAAACGAATGAAATTTTTTGGTATCAACATCGCGGACCCCCTGGTCTTGGGTGCCCTCAAAAAGGGCGTTCCTGCAGGGATGTATACCGGGGGCCGGTATAACATCACCATGCCGGATACCCCGGCCAACCGTACCTTTGGCGAAAACTTTAAAAAGAAATACGGCACCTACCCGTCAAACTGGTCCTGGCAGGCGTATACTGCGGTCTTATTTCTGGAGGCGGCTGTCAAAAAGGCCGGCACCACTGATAACGAGAAGGTCATAAAGGCCCTCGAAGGACTCACCATCGAGGCCCCAAGTGCCCAACCGCCAAGGAAAACTGTGACCATGCGGGCAAACGATCACCAAATGATTTATTATACCATTGGCTGGGCCAAAACCATCTCAGAACCCCCTTATGTTACTGACAGGACGTACATGCCCTGGGAAGAAATTCTGAAAGAGGAAGCAGCGTACTTAAAGAAAAAGGGCTGGGATTAACAGAAAAGGTGCTTCAGAAGATTTCTTCTGAAGCACCACAACCAAAGAACAGGAGGGAATCGATTGGACCTCTCAAGCCTGATCGAATGCTTTGGTGACCCGGGGTGTCTGATTAACCAGACCACGAGTGCATTGATCTTTGCCATGCTCCTTTTTCTCATTGCCTCGGGGCTTTCCCTTATTTTTGGCGTTCTAGGGGTTATGAATTTTGCCCACGGCTCGCTATATATGCTTGGGGCCTATCTCACTTACACGCTCTATGTGGGGACCTCAAGTTTCTCTTTAGCCATAATACTTGGCTGTCTCGGTATGGGTGTTTTTGGGGTGTTTTTTGAAAGGGTTTTTTTTAAACCTATTTATACCATGCATATCTTGTATCAATTATTGCTTACCTACGCATTTATCCTGATCTTGGACGATGTGGCAAAACTGATTTGGGGTTATGAGTTTATTACCATGGGAGCACCCGATGCCTTCCAGCGCCCTCCGCTCGAACTGGCAGGCAGTTTTATCCCCACGTACTATATTTTTGTTATTGCTGTAGGGATTATGGTAGCCGTATTGCTATGGATGTTTCTCCGGAAGACAAAATATGGAAAACTGATCCGTGCCACCGCCCACAGCAGTGAAATGGTGATGGCCCTGGGGAAAAATACCTCGGTGGTCTATGCAGGCGTATTTGGCCTTGGGGCCATGCTGGCAGGTCTGGGCGGGGCACTGGCCGCACCCATCCGGTCTATTTTCCCGGGGATGGGATCAGATGTGGTGATAGACTGTTTTATCGTGGTTGTAGTGGGAGGAATGGGGAGCATACCGGGGGCGTTTCTTGCCGCCATCCTGATCGGTTTTATGAGGGCATTTGGGATAATCGGGTTTCCCATGGTTGAAGAGGCCCTTATTTTTATCCTGATGGCAGTTGTCTTGATCGTTCGTCCACAAGGGTTCTTTGGCAGAGCGGAAACATAAGAGAGGGCAATAAAATAATATGAAACGGACGCTCATGTGGGGAATTATCTTTGCGGCAAGTTTAATAATATTGTCCTTTGTGTACCCATCCGAATTTCTGATCAATCTCTTTACGCAAATCCTCATAATGGGCCTTTTTGCCACAAGCCTAAACCTCCTTGTTGGATATACGGGAATGGTGTCCTTTGGGCATGCGGGCTTTTTTGGGGTGGGCGCCTATACCGCAGCCGTTATTCTTCAAAAATATTCTACTTCCGTGGGGTTTGCATTTGGGACGACGATCGTCTTCTCCGCCATTGCAGCGTTGATCATCGGCTCTTTTTGTATCAGGCTGGGGAGTATATACTTTGCAATGCTTACCCTAGCCTTTAACCAGATCATCTATATTATTGTTATCCGATGGACCGACATGACCGGTGGAGATCAGGGGCTAATCGGCGGAATTCCCCTACCCGGGTTTCTCTCAACCCAAAGGGCCTATTTTATCTTTACGGTCATCGTGGTGGCGGCCAGCCTGGTCATTTGTAAACTGGTGGTGGACTCCCCATTCGGGGCGATCCTGAAGGTGATTCGTGAAAACGCAGATCGGGCCTACTCCCTTGGCATAAGAGTCAAGAGTTATCAGCTTATTGTCTTTGTCATGGCCGGTATTTTCGGGGGGATTTCCGGTGCCCTCATGTCATTATCTATCAGTGGCGCCTATCCGGACTTCTGCTATTGGGCCAAGTCAGCGGAACCCATTTTTATGGTCGTTGTCGGAGGCATGAACTCCTTTTTGGGTCCCTTGCTCGGGGCAGCCATTTTTAAAATACTTATTGCCTATTCGACAATGTACACCAACCTTTGGGGGCTTATTATCGGAGGGGTCTTGGTCCTGATAATACTTCTGGTGCGCAAAGGTCTGGCGGACTATGTGATGGAGTTCGTGGCCGCCCGATCTGTTGATGGTCCAAAGAACCTCTTGAGCCCTAAAAAAACCGGTTAGCAAAAGCAGGTGCAGTCGATGAAGATTTTGGAAGTTCAGCATTTAAATAAATCTTTTGGTGGGTTGCAGGCTATCAACGATCTGAGTTTGGGCTTTGAGGAAGGGGAGATGAGTTCTATCATAGGGCCAAACGGCGCTGGAAAGACTACCTTCTTCAATTTGTTGACAGGTTACCTGAGGCTCGACAGTGGGAAAATCCTGTTTAAGAATCAGGATATCTCGAAGCTGCCAAACTATAAGATTGGTCGGATGGGTATAAACAGGTCATTTCAGATTAGTCATGTCTGTCCCTCTCTCACCGTCTTTGAAAACTTGAGGGCGTCGATCCTATCCAAGAGAAAAAAGACCTTTAAATTTTTTACCAATGTCGGAGGAATGAAGGATATTGAAGACGAAGTGATGAGTTCTCTGGACGACATCAATTTGAAGGATTTAGCCGGCACACCTGCCACACAATTGCCCCATGGCGCCCTAAAGAGCCTGGATATTGGCATGGCCCTGGCCATGGACCCCCAAATAGCCCTTTTGGATGAACCAACGGCCGGGATGCCATCAGGAGATCGGATGAGGATCATGGATCTCATTCAAAGGTTATGGAAACAAAAGGGGTTGACTATCGTCTTTGTTGAACATGATATGGATGTTGTTTTTGCCTTTTCTCAAAAGATAAGGGTTTTGAATTATGGGAGCCTCATCGCAGACGGGACCCCTGAAGAGGTATCACAAAACCCGGTTGTTATAGAAGCGTATCTCGGTGACGAGGATTAGATTTCATCGATCTTCCGAAAAAACCAAAGGGAGAAATGATGTTACAGGTTGAGAAAATAAACACCTTCTATGGTTCAAGCCAGATTCTCTTTGATGTGTCCCTTGAAGTATCCCTGGGAGAGGTCGTGGGTCTTTTGGGAAGAAATGGGGCAGGAAAGACCACTACACTGCGAAGCATAATGGGGCTGACCCGACCCAAGCGAGGAAATATTTCTTACAAGGGTAAAGATATTTTCGGGAAACCCACTTATAAGATTGCCAAGATGGGAATCGGGTACGTCCCTGAAGACCGCATCATTTTCCCGGACCTCTCCGTACTGGATAATCTTAATCTGGCCTCAAAGACCTCCTCCGGTGGTGTAAATGGTTGGCGTATTGAAAGAGTGTTCGACCTCTTTCCCGTCCTGAAAGCGCGTGCTCATCAGAACGGGGGGACCCTCAGCGGTGGTGAACAACAAATGCTTACCATTGCAAGGACTTTGATGGGCAACCCGGAATTGATATTAGTGGATGAACCGACCGAAGGGCTTGCACCATTACTCGTAAATGAGGTGAGAAAACTGATTCTTGCCATTGCGGAGACAGGAACTACGATTCTACTATCCGAGCAAAATATAAAATTTTCTCTTAAGAGTTCAAAAAGGGTTTATATCATAGAAAAAGGGGAGATCCAGTACGAAGGAAGCGTCGAAAACCTGCGGGAAAATGAATCAATCATGAAAAAATATCTGGCGGTGCAGGGATATGATTGCGCCAATCAGCGGACCAATTGACCTGACCGGCAAAGTGGCGGTCGTGACCGGTGCATCGAGAGGCATTGGCCGCGCTATCTGCGGTGCCTTGGCCAGAGAGGGGTCCCATGTGGCTGCCCTGGATGTGCTCCCAACGGATGACACACTATCCCAAATCACGGGGATGGACGGAAAGGCTGTAGCTCTTTTGTGCGATGTCCTCAACGAGCGGCAGGTAAAAAAGGCAATAGAACAAGTGGTTGATCTCTTAGGGCGTATTGATATTCTCGTAAATAACGCGGCAATTCTGGGGGATTCCCAAAAACCGTTTGAAGACATTACCACGGATGAATGGGATCACCTGATGGCAACAAACCTGAGAGGCACTTTTCTGATAACACAGGCGGTATGGCCTCACATGAGAGACCAGGGCGGTGGAAAGATCGTATGTTTGGGGTCCATAGCCGGCCGAATCGGAGGCCTCATGGCAGGACCTCACTACTGTGCGTCTAAAGGGGGCATCCACGCATTTGTAAAATGGGCGGCAAAAAATGGAATCGAGAGAGGCATTTATGTGAACGGTATCGCACCCGGACCCATCGCAACCCCCATGATCAAAAATGAACCCTACAAGGACGAAATGGTCCCCCTGGGCCGGTTGGGCCAACCCGAAGACATTGCCGAAGCAGTGGTTTTTTTGGCCTCCCAGGCCTCCAATTTTATCACGGGAAACATCCTGGATGTAAATGGCGGAATCTTGATGCTGTAACCATGCCCCAACAATACGGGGACCCTATTCGAGACCTCATTCTCTCCTTATCCATCAATCCGCGGTGGTCTTTGCCAGATTCAAGACCCGTCTGGCCTTTTTCACAACTGGATAATCGATAAAATTGCCATCCACCTCTATTGCGGCCGTACCCTTGGCTTCCGCCGCATCAAACGCCCGAATGACCCGTTCCGCATAAAGGATCTCTTCTTCTGTGGGTGAAAAGATCTCATGACACGGTTCGATCTGGTCTGAATGGACGCACAATTTGCCTTGAAATCCCAGTTGTTTCGCCCTTCTGGCATCGGCCTTCAGGGCCTCCAGGTCGTTGAGGTCGATCATAAAGGGTGTGTCCAGCGGGGGTTCCACTCCGGCAGCACGGCAGGCGATCGTTACGCGAGAACGGGGGTAAAGCAGCTCAGCGCCATCTCTGGTGATCTCAATGCCCATATCCAGGGTATAATCCGCGGCCCCAAAGGCAACGGTAACAAGTCTGGCCGGGTTGGTCCTTTCTGATACAATCTCAAAGGCGTTTTCCACAGCCATTGCCGATTCGATCAGAGGGATAATGGCAATGCCCCCCGGTTCCATCCCTCTTTCCTTTTCCACGGCCAGAAGCAATCTGTCTATCTCGCGGATATGGTCTTTGCTTTCCACTTTTGGGACCATGATGCATTCAAGACCATAAACGACCACCTCTTCCAGATCCGCTTTGATAAGCCCGGAATCCAATCCATTCACCCGGACGATCATTTGTTTGTTGCCATGCTCCAGAATCTTTTTGCGAACCTTTGGTCGTGCCTCAATTTTCTCGCTCAATGCCACAGCATCCTCAAGATCGACAATGATCGCATCCGCCCCGGACTTTACAGCCTCATCCACAAGATCGGGACGGCTTCCGGGGACAAAGAGGGCTGTTCTCATGGGCCCAAAAGATTTCACTTTAGGCCTCCATTCTCAGTTCTTTTTCAATATGCTCCAGAAAGCCTCTCATATATTCAACCCTTGACCGACCAAGTTCTCCGGCCTTTTCCGTGTGAAATGTGTCTTCCACCTTGGCAAGGACTGAGCGAAGATAGTCGGGAAAACCCTTGATTTTTCCATCAAAGGAACCATCATTCAACCCGCGGATTACGGCACGAAGTATTCCGATTGCTCCGATATATTCCAGGGCATCGGCATCTTGACCCACTTTTGCCTCGGTGGTCGTTGGATCAGGTGCACCACCATAACGGCTATGGGCCTCGAGAACATGCAAAGCAGAATCAATTTTCTCCTCAGGAAATCCCACCTCTTTAAGGATCTCGGCGGCCCTGTCACGCCCAACCACAAAATGTCTTTTTCTGTTTATGACCACACCCACATCATGGAGTAACGCACCCGCAACCAGAATTTCCACATCGGCACCTGCGTCAGGTCCGAATTTCTGGCACCAAGAGGTCATTCTCTCAATATGATCCGTGCTGGCAACCGGCTCTTCTGAAAGATCGGATTTGGCGTATTCCCAGATCTTTTTTTGCATCTCTGTCAGTTCCATTACAAAAACACTCCTTTCTAAAAATTCTTTTTTAGTATGCGCACAATGTCCCAAAATAACTCGGCCACCAGGATTCTACCCCACTTCGAGGATGCTGTCTTTCCTTTTGTGAGTTTCCTCTTACCTTCAACGGTGGTGACCGCGTGCCCCCCGGGGGCTTATTGAAAAGTTACACTTTACTTTACCATTTCGCAAGGGTAAGGTCGGACAAAATACAACGCCCTCAACTTTAGGGTTCGCTCAAAAATAAATTCACAGAGTTGGCGCACAGATTTAGATCAGATTTGGCTGCGCCGATTGAGCGAAACCACAGGAATAGCAACACTC
>JAUVRS010000081.1 GCA_030597505.1 Desulfobacteraceae bacterium | reverse complement strand
TAAATTCACAGAGTTGGCGCACAGATTTAGATCAGATTTGGCTGCGCCGATTGAGCGAAACCACAGGAATAGCAACACTCTTCCGAGGATTCCGCGATTGAGGCGCGGCCGAAGATGGTCTGAAGATGGCATGCGAAAATGTGAAGTTATTCTTGCGCGAGCCCTTAGATTGCCATTTATTATATCTGTTTATGGAGGCCTTTATTATGAAAATCGTTTTTTATACCAAACTGAATCGATTATGGCTTGAAAAGATTGAAAAACTTCGTCATGAATTTCCTGAAGTCGATTTTGTTACTGAAAAAGAGCTGGTTAAGGGGGAAATAAAAAATGCTGATGCGATTGTGGCCGGAGCGATTCCGCAAAACGTTCTTCCGGACATAAAGAATTTAAAGATTATTTTTGTTCCTTATGCGGGCGTAGATGCGCTGCCTTTAGACTTTATTAGGGAAAATCACATTAGAATTTCCAATGTCCATGGAAATGCACCATATGTTGCCGAACGGGCGATCGCGCTGACTTTGAGTTTTTTTGGAAAGATAATTGAATATCACAATGATTTGAAAAATTCTCAGTGGCACGGTCTCTGGGGGAAGGGGACCGTGGATGATACATGGGATTCAATTCAGGGGAGAACCTGTGCCGTCATCGGGACCGGACAGATCGGACGTCAGATAGCGAAATATCTCAAGGGGTTTGACTGCAGGGTCATTGGGTTTAAGAAACGGCCGGTGGTCGAAAAAATTGAATTTTTTGATGAAATTACCACCCGGTTAAATGAAGCACTGGATAGAAGCAATCTGGTGTTTGTTACACTTCCTCTTACTCAAGAGACAAGGGGGATGTTTAGCGCCGAGATTTTGGCAACCATGAAAGGAAAATTTCTTGTTAATGTGGGAAGGGGGAAGGTCGTGGATGAAGAGGGCTTATATCAAGCCCTACGAAAGGGTGTTTTGATGGGGGCCGGCATTGACACGTGGTACAACTATCCGGGAAAAGGCAAGCCCAATGTAACTCCATCAAAATATCCGATACACGAACTGCCGAATGTGGTTCTTTCACCCCATACCGCAGGGTTTACGCCCCAGTCTATGAGACTGAACACTGACCAAGCCATTGATAACATAAGGTCCTTTCTTCAGACGGGTAAGGCAAAGTTTGAGGTGGATCCCGATTTGATGTACTAAATAGTGCCTGAACGGAACCCCCGTTCAGTCACGACTGTTTTCGGTTTTGGTCTACCGTCGCCGGATCTTCCCATTTTTTCACTGGGCCCCATACGTCGGGTGTCGGCGGATTTGTCCGGGTCAGGATCCAATGGAAAACATTTCGCAAATTCCAATGCTATTCTGTTCTTTTGCTGAATTGATACGATTTTCGATAAAATAGAAACGAATCAACAGAATAAATAACCAATGCTGTCCAAATGAGCACAAAGGCCACCACCTGTTGAGGGGTTAGTGGCTCATGATAGAAAAATATCCCGAGTAAAAATATACAGGTGGGTGCAACATATTGGAGAAAACCCATTGTTGAAAGGGGTAGCCTTCGTGCTCCCAAAGTGAAGAGAAGCAGGGGGATGGCTGTGACCAGGGCTGTACCCATGAGAAAAAGGTCTATGGTGGTTCCTTTGTGGCCGAAGATCCCCAGACCGGTCGTGGCCAGATGGATCAAATAGGTAAGGGCCGGGATAGTTAGAATAAGGGTTTCCACGGTAAGACCGGTAATGGCGCTGACCGGGGCTACTTTTCGGATAAGGCCGTAAACTCCGAAACTAAAGGCGAGGAACAGCGATATTGTTGGAAATTCTCCGTATTGAAATGTAAGATAAAGAACCGCAGCGGAGGCCATGACAACTGCCAGCCCTTGCAGGAACCGCATGCTCTCTTTCAAGAACACGATCCCCAGAAAAACGCTCACCAAGGGGCTTATGTAATAGCCCAGACTTGCCTGAAGGACTCGTCCGTTGTTGACCGCCCAGATGTAGACCAGCCAGTTGGCACCCATAAGGAATGAGGTGGCCAGGAGGATCAACAGGATTCTGGGGCGCCTCAGGACCTGCCATAACTCATTTCGATGACGTCCAAAAAGGGTCATTGGGATAATAAGTGCAAAAGACCAGATGATCCGATGACAGATAATTTCCAGGGCAGGGACGCTCTGAAGAACCTTCCAGTAAACCGGGCTGAGCCCCCAGATCAGATGGGCTGATAGTGCACACGCCAAGCCAGCGGGTGATTGCTTTGGCGGTTTTGACGTGCTGGTTTTGTTCGTCTGTTTCATAGAGGTGGTGGTTATCATGACGTCTACAAAAGAGCAAGGTCGAACACAACATGCTCTTTTGAAGAGCGCTTTTTAGAGAGGCCTTTCTCCACAGATGCAAAAAGATTGCCCTATGGCAAATAAAGATATACAAGGGCGTACTTCGGTTTTTTGGGAAAGGGTACACTTGGTTTAAATGAAAATTGATTTGGATAGTGAGATACTTATCCGTCATGATTTTGGGCAGGAGCCGGGATAATGAAAGATCCGGGGTCGTGGCGGACAAAGGCCATTGGCGTGATCCTGGTCAACCTTGCTACCATGGGCTGGGCCTCCAATGCTGTCCTGGGTCGCTGGTTGCGCGGCGATATTGGTCCGCTGACTCTGACCGCGCTGCGTTTCACCGTGGCTACGGCTTTTTTCAGCCTCATGCTTCGGGGAGTCCCCCGAGAAGAGCGGCGGTATGGAAAAGATAGATGGTGGATTCTGGCCATGGGTCTTGCCGGTGTGTTCGCATTTGGTCCGTTACTTTATCTGGGACTTCGCTATTCGACCGCGGTAAATAGCTCACTGATTCAAGGGTTTTCACCCTTGATCACGGCCTTGATCGCCGGGGTGATCATTCAAGAACCGGTTACACGCAGAGAGACCTTTGGGGCGGTCCTTGGATTGTTTGGTGTGGTGGGGTTGATGTCGGGTGGTTCACTCTCCTTTTTGCTCCGGCTCCAATTCAACCCCGGGGATCTGGCCCTTCTGGGGGCGGCAGTGGTGTGGGCTTTTTATGCCGTTTTTGGCAGGCGTGTCATGCGCCATCGTTCTGCGGTGGCAGCCACAGCCCTGTCCAACTTCCTGGGGCTACCCTTGCTGGTCGGTGGTGCTCTTTTCGAGCTTTCATACATTCCTTTGAATTTACGGCTGGGGACGATCCTTGCCATTGCCCACATTTGTATTTTCCCCACTATCGTTTCCTACTGGAGTTGGAACCGGGCTGTTCGCTCGCTGGGGGCAGGCGGCGCCATGGCGTTTTATAATACCCTCCCTTTATATGGGGTTGTGATGGGGGCGGTTTTTTTAAAGGAACCCGTGGGTTTGACCCACATTCTTTTTGGAGGATTTATTTTGGGGGGTGCGCTTTGGGCCACTGTGGGCGGTTTGGGCCGTCGGGGCTGAATGCCCTTGCTGACCCGATCTATAGCGTTTTGAACTCAAATTTCATGCAACATTAGGGTTATCTCTCAACAAAATGGACCTGCACGCCGGTTTCAAATGCGTGTTTCTGAAAACGTCCGCTTATGCCCTGACAGCCCTCGAAGACAACGGTACGGAATTCAGGACCAAAGTGTTGATTCAAACGTTTGGCGATTTCGTTGACGCGCAGGGAAAAGGTGTGACAGCTCATATTTTTGTGGAACAGGACCCCGTCTGCCTGGTATTTGTTGACCATGTCGATATAGACCCGTACCCTTTCATCAATCGTCATATTGGTATACATGGAGGCATAGGCGCGGGCCATGCTGTAAAGAAGTGTATCGTAGTTTGAGGTATCAAGGTCTTTGCGCCATGCGTCCAGATATGTCGATCCCACCACAGCAATTCCGTCAGCGGCCAGTCCTTTCTGCAGGTCACGGAAGTTGAACCATGTTGCCAGATTATCCCACAACAGCCGGTGACGTTCTTTGCCTACGGCGCTGATACCCTTCTCCACCAACTCATCGGTGGCGTCAATAAGCTGCAGATAATAATCGATGGCCGGTTGAGTGCCTCTCTCCGAGACAATCAGGGCCATGTGAGAGAAACCGTCAAAGGCGGTCATGGGGGCGGGCGTGATCGTGCCCAGATCCAGATAGCGCTGCCAAAGCCCTATGGCCTTTCGTGACTTGTCGGCTACCTCAAGAAAATGGTCCCGGTCGAATTGTTGCCCGGTGACATCCTCCAGCCAGTTTATAAGTTCTTCGAGTTGGGTACGCACATAAGCTGCCCGTTCCTCTTCCAGGGAACCGTCGTAACGATCACCCACATTGATCATCTTGTAGGGTTTATGGCCGCCCGCCTCGCTCAAATGTTTAAACCATTCACAGACCACGTGACATTGGTTGTTGCAGGCCCGCAAAATGTCAGGCTCCACAAGTTTTATGATGGGCCGGCCCCTGGCATCTTGAAGGTCTTCTGTCTCCAACCTGCCGCGCCCGTCCAGAAGGAAGCCCGTGTTATAGAGTTCATAGGCGCATCCCATGCGGTCCAGGCCAGCTGCTTCTGCATGGCTCACAAGCTGGGATTGGCCCCTTGAAATGAGAAGTGCAGCGTGGTTTTCGGGATAGACCGTCGCCAGATGAGGTTCAAAGGCCTTTACGATTTCCACCGGAAACATGGCCGTGACATAGGCGACGGGCCGGCCTTCGGTCTTTGCCTTGAGGGCACGTTCGTAGTGTGCAGTCATCAGTTTGGTTTGAAGCTGATGTATTTCTTTCAGTTTTTTTGTCAACATGTTGACACCTCAAAAAATGTCTTGTCTTTTGGTGGCGGCCATGAATCGGGCGCGCACTGCAACATCATTGCATTTGGCCATTTCGCGCTGGTAGTCCGGGGTTTCAAACGCTTTAACTCCACCCGGACCGACCACGTACAACCGGTCCCGTTCGTCAGCATCTTTTTCAGGGGTCCTTTCTATAAAATCGTACATGAGCGCAGGCTTTCTGACCTTGCGTGTGTCGGTGCGGGGCAGTTCCGGGATCAGGCGGATAAATCCCGGCAGCGCGTACTGGGGAATTTCTTCACGGCAATAACTGTAAAATTTGGCAAGATCAAAGCCAATGGGGTCCTCCATGTCCAACACATATATGGGGTTGTCGTTTTCCGTGCTGTCCACAAAAGGAATGCCGATTACTGCACAGTTTTGCATGCCGGGGTACCGCATGATTATTTCTTCCACAAAGGTGGTGGAGAAGTTCTCGCCTTTGGTACGGAGACGGTCTGTGCCGGTACGACCCAAAAAAATGACATATTGTTCATTGTTTTTTTCCTCCAAGGCGCCAAGGTCTCCCATATGGTAATAGCCATTTTCGTTAACCTTTTCCGCGTTTTCGGCGGGCAGGTTGTAGTAGCCTGAGAAGGCAGAATCTCCCAGGGACTCCTGGCTTACAACCAATTCTCCCACTGCCTTGTCAAAATTGAGGATATTGCCGTTTTTATCCATCAGGGGCGGCTCACATTCTTTTCCGGTGGACTCATCAATCACCTTGACGTTCTTGCCCGGGATGATCTTGCCCACGCTGTATTCCGGCGTGTCCGGAGTGACCAAAGCCAGGGCGCCTACCTCGGTGGAACCGTAGGCCTCGGCAAAGATTTCAAGGCCAAATATCCGGGTAAAGGCCGCTCGGTTTGCCGCGTTGGTGCCGGTGCTGACAACCGTTCGAAGGGGGAGGTCCGCATAGTCGGCGTCGGGGCCTATGGTGGCAAGCACATACATCACCGGATCACCGACGCTGTTCCATACGGTGGCGCCCGCCTCGCTG
Source organism: Desulfobacteraceae bacterium (assembly GCA_030597505.1). Lineage (GTDB taxonomy): Bacteria > Desulfobacterota > DSM-4660 > Desulfatiglandales > Desulfatiglandaceae > JABMQV01. Next base: position 3,437 of record JAUVRS010000081.1, on the reverse strand, counting down.
ATGTCCCTGACAAAATTGCTTGCGCTGAACCGCCTGCGGAGAAGAAGTTTTGCTCCGTTGAGCAATGAACTCATAAGATTTATAAACATTGAATTGGAGTGGTTTAATGGCATGCAAACATAACCGACGTCGTCCTCAGAGTAATTGAGCAGAGTGGTAAATCCCACCCCAACGTCAATGAGTTTTTTCCACTTGACCTCGATGCCTTTTGGCGCGCCCGTGGTGCCGGAGGTGAAGATGATGACGCCGGTGGTGTTCTCAGCTAAAGACACAGGCGAGAAGGCCTTGGCTTTACATTTGGCCAGCCAATCTCCAATGGTCGCCACCTCAGGAGGATGGTTGCGGGTCTGGCTTCTACGGCCGATAAGGTAACGGGGATACAAATCGCCCAGACCAAACCGTCCATGGACATCGATGACAGATTCCACAAAGGTGCGTCCGGTCTTGGGTTGCTCAACCTCGTCGGCAAAGACGACTTCGATGTCCATCTTGTTTAGATCTGTGGCCAGTTTTTCTCCCACTTGGGCGTTGTTGATCCCCACAAGGGTGGAGTTTGTAAAGGCGCATCCCCCGAAGAGATAAACAGCCTCCGGCGTGTTTTGCATAAAGAATGCCACGTGGAACCGTGGTGCATCGAGTTGTCCCCGCTCTTCCCTGATCTGATGGATCATGGCCGCGTATTTCAGGGAAATATTATAGAAATCGGCAAAGCTGACCTCTCGCAAAATCCCGTCGTCATCCCGATACATGAGAAAAGTGCGGTTAAGGGTCTTCGGATTGGTTCCGTAAAATTTAATAATTTGGGCCACGTTCATACCCTTGACTTGATCCAATGCCATTTCCCTTCTCCTCTTGATTATCCGTCAAACGATAAAATAACCGACGATGTTAGAAAGCCTGGATAAGAAATGAAAAACCTTTCCCATGTGTGAGCATCTGATCCCGTGGCAACGCAAGGTATTGCAAGATTTGTCTGTTTCGGGAACGTGGAGACCGGGATGGGAAGTCTTGTTAGTTAGTGCCTGCACGAAAACTGTCTTTTTCGCCCATATCTGCGTCAGACTCAAATTTTAATCCTCGAAATACTCAATGTATTCCTGCGGTTAAAATTTTCGTCTTCCCCTCCGGGCCGTAGGCCCTACAGGCCGGAGGCTTGATCTGAACGAAAAATCCTAGTTTTCGTTCTGACACTAGTCAGCGTTTTTGATCACTGTTTTGATAAAACCCGTCACATAGCTGTTTAGGACTTTGTATTTTTCTATCATGACCATGTGTCCCGCTGAGGGGACGATCTCAAACCTGCTTCCTTTGATCAATTTTTTGAGCGACTCGGAGAGAGAGACGGAGGTCAGTTTATCCTGATCCCCGCAGATAATAAGGCAGGGGGTACGGATCTTATCCACCTCGTTTCGGAGGTCAAAGAGATTGCAGGCCAGGAAATCAGCATGCACAATCTCCAGTCCTGCCTCTTTCATCAACTTGGCGCCTTCTTTGATCATCGAGACATCTGCCCCGGAGGCATAGGCGAACCCAATGATGGAATCAACGGTCTTTTCAAAGTCTTTCAAAAGGCCTTCCAAAAATACCGGGGCAACCTGTAGACGAGGGCCTGTCCCAACAAGAATAGTACCATGGATCAAATCAGGATAGAGAAGGGCGGTCTGTTGCACGACAGCTCCGCCAAAGGAATGACCCATCAGGAAAACGGGTCTTTCAAACAGATCATTGAGGGTATCGCCCAACCACTCTGCGTACGTTTCTATATTGGGCATCTTTGCGGCCCTGGTGTCTCCGTGTCCGGGGAGGTCCAGAGCCGCGGCATTTATCGAGTCCTTTAGAAGACGTGTCTGATTTTGCCAGACGTGGGATTGTCCGCCAGCCCCGTGGATCATTACAAGAATCGGGAGCGAGCCGGAGAAGGTGTCGGATCGGGTTTCAAATCCAACACCCATTTCCTTTAGTTTTTTAAAAACCGTTTGTTCCACTGAAATAGAGACTCCTTGAAAAATCAACTACCATTGGATAAGCGCACTGCCCCAGGTAAGGCCCCCACCGAACACTGGGATACAAATAAGATCATTTTTTTTGATACTGCCATCACGTACAGCCTCATCGAGGGCAATTGCACAAGAGGCTGAAGAAATGTTGCCGTACTTGTTTAGGGTCACGTAGAATTTTTTTATGGACACTTTCAGGCTTTTGGCCATTGATTGGAACATGCGCAAATTGGCCTGGTGCGGGATAAACCAGTCAATATCCTCGACTGCCATGCCATTAAACGTGACAGCTTCCTTTATAGAATCGATAAAGTGTCTCACCGCCACTCTAAAACTGGAATTGGCTTCAATCAGTTGAAGGACATGAAGTTTGTCGTCCACGCTTTTGTGGGAAATAGGGGTGGTCTTGGAACCACCACCCGGCATCAAAAGGCCCTGGCCGTTGACGCCATCCGTATGGATGTGGGTGGAAAGGATCTCCGGACCCTCATGGCCCAGGGTCAATATCGCGGCTCCCGCGCCATCCCCCCACAAGATGCAGGAACTCCGATCGGTCCAGTTAAGGGTCCTGGTCATGACCTCTGCTGCCACCACGAGTATGGTTTTTGCCGCCCCGGTCTTTAGGTACTGCTGCGCCACATTTATTGCAAAAATAAAACCGGAACAGGCCGCGGTAATATCAAAAGTAACGGCCTGGGGGGCGTCCAGCCTGGCTTGAAGCCAATTGGCAGCTGCGGGGCAGCAAGTGTCCGGGGTGATGGTGGCCACAATGATAAGATCCAGGTCCCTGGCCGTTAGATCAGCCGTTTCAAGCGCCCTTAGAGATGCCTCGTAACTCAAATCAGAGGTGTTCACATCAGGGTCTGCTATCCTTCTTTGGCTTACTCCCGTTCGCTGGACTATCCATTCATCCGTTGTATCCAGCCCCATTTCCTGCAGATCAAAGTTTGTCAGGACCTTTGGGGGAACATATGAGCCTGTTCCCAGAATTCTCACCGTATCCACATCCATAGACCTATTTCTCCGCTGAAATTCCCAACTTTTGATGACCCTAAAAGTATCACCGATGTAATGGGTTGTCAATTGGCAGAATTTGTTCTACAAATCACAAAATCACCACACAAAATGAGAAATGACCCAATAGTAATCTTTCAACAAATCCGGGAGAAATAATAGGATTTTTGGATAGGGGTTTGGCTTTGTTATTATCAAAAGAACAAGGTAATAGGCGTCAGATGATTGAAAAAAAAGACGGTGTAATCTATTTGGATCACAATGGTACCACCCCGGTGGACCCGGAGGTAGTGAAGGCAATGATGCCTTATCTGGAAGATGAATTTGGGAACCCTTCCAGCGACTATTCTCTGGGAAAAAGGGCCAAGACCGGAATCGATCGGGCGAGGAAAGAGGTTGCTTCCCTCATAGGATGTGAGCCACAAG
>JAUVRS010000306.1 GCA_030597505.1 Desulfobacteraceae bacterium | reverse complement strand
GCGCCTCAATCGTGAAATCCTCGGAAGAGTGTTGCTATTCCTGTGGTTTCGCTCAATCGGCGCAGCCAAATCTGATCTAAATCTGTGCGCCAACTCTGTGAATTTATTTTTGCGCGAACCCTAAGGGCCTACACAAAGCAAACAAAAGGCCTTTTCCGATTAAACACGGAAAAGGCCTTTTTTTGTAATCCGAGCCCTACTTTGCAGTCAAAGATCTATTAGCTTTCCCCTGTTTGTTTTTTTGCCTCCATCCGCTTGACCGCACTGGAAATTATTTTTCCGGATACTGACATCCCCAACAACAGGACCATCAGGACCACAAAGACCCCTATATATCTGAGAACCAGGGTTCCAATGATCCAGGTCCAATTGTCTTTGATTATCAGAACGGACTCTCCCCTGCTGTTGGTCTTTGAAATGGTAATGGAATGCCATGGCCGGTTTCCGTCGTCTTCGATATAGGTTGCATTTTTCCATACCCGAAATTTTATGTCTTTGAAGTCCTTGAGCGCCTCTTTATAAAAGGCAACCAACTCATCATGAGATAAGTCGGTCTTCAGCTCCAGTCGGGCATCCGTCTTATTCAAGGTCTTTCCGCCCGGAACAACGGGGGCGCCAAGGAATTTTTCAGCACTTGCAGAGCCAGAAATAATGACACAGAATGCCACGGCAAAAAAAAGTATAGCGCTTTTCATTTCTCAAGCCTCTTTCTTTGAAAAGGCCGATTTATCGGATCCTCTCATGCGCAGACCCTAATCGAACATGGCAATAAACATGCCAGCGGCTGCGGCCGAGCCGATGACACCCGCGAGATTGGGACCCACGGCATGCATCAGGAGATGGTTGGTCTTGTCATATTTTAGGCCTTGAACCTGAGACACTCGCGCCGCCATGGGTACAGCCGAGACACCCGCTGATCCAATAAGGGGATTAATTTTTTCCTTCAAAAAAAGATTCATGATCTTGACGGTCATAATACCGCCTACTGTACATATGGCAAAATCCACCAGGCCCAGGCCAAATATAAAGAGTGGTTTCCAACTCAGGAACTTGTCCGCCTGCATGGTGGCACCAACGGATAGCCCAAGGAAGATGGTCACGATGTTCATAAGGGAACCCTGTGCAGTGTCGGTCAGTCTGGCAACCATCCCACTTTCTTTCATAAGGTTACCCAACATAAACATGCCCATCAGGGGGATAACCGAGGGAACAAGAAGTGCGATGATGCCTGCTGTTACCAGGGGAAAAAGGATTTTTTCCTGTCTGGATACGGGTCTCAACTGGCGCATATGGATCTTGCGCTCCTTATCGTTGGTAAATAACCGCATAATGGGGGGCTGAATGAGGGGGACCAGGGCCATGTAGGAGTATGCTGCCAGGGCATTGGGGCCTAGGAGTTGGGGGGCCAAGTGCTGGGTGAGATAGATGGTTGTGGGGCCATCAGCCCCCCCGATAATGCTGACTGACGCTGCCTCCTTTAGGGTAAAACCCACCAGTATGGTACCCGTAAAGGTAATAAAGACCCCGAGTTGTGCTCCGGCACCGATAAGAAGGGTCTTGGGATTGGCAATGAGTGGACCGAAATCGGTCATGGCGCCAAGCCCCAGGAAGATGACACACGGGATGATTTCCCACTGCAGCCCATAGCGGTAGAAGAACTGAAGGAGCTGGGGGTGGCCGTCAGAAAACCCCATGAGGGGGACAAGAGGGAAATTTACGATAAAGATTCCAAAACCTATGGGCAAAAGGAGAAGGGGTTCATATTTCTTGACAATTGCCAAATAAATAAAGAGGCATCCTACGCCCCACATAATAACGATGTTCCATTGAAAATTGTATATTCCGGTGGTACGCAAGGTACTAAACAACATGTCCAATATTTCATTAACTGTCATACCCAAGTCCTGGTTTCAGATTGACAATAATCGGATCGAGATCAACCAAAGAATCATAAATCTGATTCTCTTGCAGAAATTACAATGTGGCTATAATAAAGCTATTGATCTTTGTCAAGATGAAAACATGGGCGCCCAGAAAATGTTTGACAGATTGCAAGGTTCTACAATATTTTAAGGGGGGTTTATGACCTCGTATATTTTTGACAAAAACATTTCAGGAGGATGGTATGTCTGAAGAGAAAGGGCTGGGAGCGGTGTCAGAGGCCCAAAAAAAATGGTCTGAGGATGTGGAAGATAAGTTGAAAAAACGTCCGGAAAGAAAGGAAACGTTTAACAATACCTCGGGAATCCCCATCAAAAGACTCTATACGCCGCTTGACCAGGGGGAAGAAGAGTATGTGGCAGAAATGGGGTTCCCCGGAGAATATCCATATACGCGAGGGGTCCAGCCCACTATGTACAGGGGACGATATTGGACCATGAGGCAATACGCCGGCTTTGCCACGGCAAAGGAATCCAACAGACGCTACAGGTTTTTGCTGGACCAGGGGCAGACGGGACTGTCAGTCGCCTTTGATTTGCCCACCCAGATCGGCTATGATTCGGACGACGAAATGGCCATCGGAGAAGTGGGGAAGGTAGGGGTTGCCATAGACTCTCTCAGAGATATGGAAACGCTTTTCGACGGTATTCCCCTCGCCAAGGTGAGTACTTCCATGACAATCAATGCACCGGCAGCGGTGTTGCTGGCAATGTATATAGTTGTCGGAGAGAAACAAGGTGTTTCAAGCGAAAAATTGAGAGGTACCATACAAAATGACATCTTAAAGGAATATTCATCAAGGGGGACATATATATTTCCGCCAAAGCCTTCCATGAGAATTATCACAAACATCTTTTCATATTGTTCTGAAAAAGTGCCCCTTTGGAACACAATAAGCATCAGCGGGTATCATATCAGAGAGGCGGGTTCTACGGCGGTTCAAGAGATTGCTTTTACCCTGGCTAATGGGATAGCGTACGTCGAGGCAGCCCTTAAAGCAGGACTTGAAATAGATTCCTTTGGCCCCCGACTTTCCTTCTTTTTTAATGCCCATCTGGATTTTATGGAAGAAATAGCCAAGTACAGGGCGGCACGGAGTCTTTGGGCCAAAATAATGAAGGAACGATTTGGCGCCAAAAACCCAAAATCAATGATGATCCGGTGTCACACTCAGACCGCCGGTTGCACTCTTACTGCACAGCAACCCAAGAACAATATTGTGCGTGTGGCGTTTCAGGCGCTGGCCGCAGTCCTGGGTGGGACCCAGTCACTTCACACAAACTCCATGGACGAGGCAATGTGTCTGCCCTCAGAGGAGGCAGTCCAGATAGCCCTTCGGACCCAGCAACTGGTGGCATACGAGACAGGTGTGGCTGACACGGTAGACCCCTTGGGCGGGTCCTACTATGTAGAGAGCCTTACAAGGGAGGTATACAAACGGGCACCAGAGTATATCAAGAAGATCGATGAGATGGGAGGAGCTGTCGAGGCAGTCGAACAAGGT
>JAUVRS010000062.1 GCA_030597505.1 Desulfobacteraceae bacterium | reverse complement strand
GCTGATTCCTTTGCCGCATCAACAGCCAAATCAATGCCGCCCAACATAAACATAAACCCGTGGATTGTCTTATCGATGCAGCGGAAGGTTGTGGGTACACCACTTGCCGCCAATCGGTTGGCATAGTCCCTGTTGTCATCCCGTCTGGGATCAAACCCCGCTGTCATCAGATACGTTGGCGGCAGTTCGCTGACATCTTCCTGTCGAAAGGGCTGGATGAGGGGGTTGGCCATCTCCGACACATTGTTCAGATAATGGCCCATTGACCACTTCATCAACGCCGAGGAAAGGAAGTACCCCTTTGAAAACTTTTGCATTGATGGGGAGTCTGGTGGGCCGCCAGTCCCGGGATACCATAACATTTGGTGACAAATTTTCGGGCCGTTGCGTTCACGGGCCAGTTGGCTGACCGCAATGGCCAGCGTGCCACCGGACGAATCACCGCCGACTGCGAGTCGATCAGGATCTGCGCCAATCTCGGCCGCGTTCTGCGACGCCCAGAGCGTCGCAGCATAGACGTCCTCATGCGCTGCGGGAAACTTGTTTTCTGGTGCGAGCCGGTATCCAACAGACAGCACCAGGCATTGCGCCTCACGTGTCATGAGCCGGCAAAAGGATTCATGGGTTTCGATACTGCCGAACACGTACCCACCGGCATGAAAAAAAACCATGATGGGCAGAGGTCCTGAAATAGCGGCCGGACGATACAGGCGAACCGGGATTTGAATATCTGGCTCATCCGTCGGGCCTGGCACGTCAAAATCCTCGATGCCACCGACTTCAGGTTTTGGTTTAAGATCCCATTTCCGGACAAAACCATCGATCCACTTGCGCGCCTCCGGCGGTTCCATGTCCGCGACCTGGGGCACTCCCGGTCCATCCAGGTCTGCCAGGACCCCGGCTGTCTGTGAATCGATCTGTATGGGTTTGTCCATGGAAAATGCTCCCTTCTTCTACCGGGCTCTATCCCAAATATAATTTCAATTGTTCCCAGCCACCTTCAACCGGATCCGATAGAGAGATGTTGACGCGGTCACATACAGGGTCTTCCAATCATCGCCGCCCCAGTTCATGTTACCCACATTTTCAGGAGTCTTGATGATCCCAAGAAATTGCGCCTCTGGGCTGATCACCCAGATGCCACCCGGACCCGTGACATAGATGTTGCCAAGCCCGTCGCACTTCATTCCATCAGCCAGCCCTTCTTCCAAATCGCCGCGTCCGATAGAATCAAAAAAAATACGGTCATTTGTTAGTGTTCCGTCAGGCTGAACATCAAAGACACGGATATGAGCATGCGTTGAGTCGTTGATGTATAACAATGATTCGTCAGGTGAAAAGCAAAGACCATTGGGCTGGTCAAAGTCGTCGGCTAAAACCTGTAGATCACCGCCGTCCGGAGGGACCCTGAATACCCCCTGAAAATCCAGGTCCTGTTCACGTTCCAACCCAAACACAGGCATACGACCGTAGGTAGGATCGCTAAAATAGATGGAGCCGTCTTTTTTGACAACCACGTCGTTTGGTGAATTGAGTTCCTTGCCCTGATAGTGGGAGGCGATAGTCTCGCGTGTTCCATCCGGGCGTTCACGAATGAGGGAACTGGTGACATGTTCGCAGACAATCAGGTTCCCGTCGGCATCGTAGGCCATGCCGTTACATTTGTTACTTGGTTTCATGACTTCCTGCACGCCTTCCGCATCACTCCAACGACGTCTTGTGTCACCCGGCATGTCGCTGAAAAGCAGAAAACTCCCTTCTTTATTCCAAACGGGTCCTTCTGTGAAGGTGAAACCCGTTCCGATCTGCTCGAGCTCAGATACGAGGTCGTAAAGCTTTGGCGAGCTGGGTTGGATTCCGCCGAGCACTGGTCCAGCACCTTTTTTCAAAGCCTCCTCAAGTTCGCTACACGTCATCACTGTGGCGACATTCGTCAGTGCATAATTCAGACCCACATTTTGCCATTCGTCATCAATGGTGGAAGTGCCGTCACTGAGGACGACGATTTCATAACCGGCATCCGCACCGTGGCGGGCGGTGTGTTCAATGGACATATTGGTCCAGGCGCCCGTAATAAGAATTGTTTCAACACCAAGCCCTCGGAGAAGATTGTCCAGATTTGTGTTGTAAAAACCGTTCATTCTCGATTTTTCAATGACGAAGTCGCCTTCCTTTGGTTCAAGCCCTTCAACCGGTGCAGCACCCCAGGTGCCGCGAACCATGGCGTCTGATCCTTTTACGCCCTGAAAAAGAGGAGCGTTCTGTTTTAATCCGGGTGCACCTTTTTCAACGATGTAATGGACATGGATGACAGGGGTACCTATTGAACGAGCAATCTCTGCGAGCCTCTTAACATTTTGGATAATGTTTTGGCTTTTCGCATGGTTGGGGGCGCCGGAATCAGCAAAGGCGCCACCCTCCATGATCACGTCGTTTTGTAAGTCCTGAATAATTAGAGCGGAGTTTTCTGAAACGATATACTTCATTGGGACCTCCTTATTAAGTGGTTCACAATAACTGGTTCACGGTGGCGGAGTGTTTTTCGGTTTTTTTTGCTTGGTTCCTTCCCCTCAATAGATTGATCCATTTGTTGCCACGCCATTCTCTAACCCTCTCATTCATCTCCTTTCCGATGGCAACGTTAAAGATTACTGGTCTTATTCTTTTCGTCTAAAAGTATCAAAAATATTTAGCCGTTTGGGTTTTAGGAATTGCTGTTTTTCCTCAGTTCCCTTTTTAATATTTTACCGCTGGCTGTCCTTGGCAAGGATGGTAAGAACTCTATAACCTTTGGAATCTTAAAACCGGCCAGCCGCTCCCTGCAAAATTCAATAAGCCTATCAGGTAAAATCGTTTTGGTCTCTTTGATAACCACAAATGCCTTGACTGCCTCTCCCCATTTTTCACTGGGGGTTCCAATCACTGCGCATTCCAATACATTGGGATGGGAATAGAGGACCTCTTCCACCTCCCGGGGGGAGATATTCTCGCCGCCACTGATGATGACATCCTTTTTTCTGTCTCGGATGTAGATATATCCGTTTTCATCCACAGTGGCAAGATCTCCCGTGCGGAACCATCCATTCCGAAAGGCCCTTTCAGTCTCCTCGGGCATCTTCCAGTACCCGTTCGTAATGCTTTCTCCCTGGGCAATGATCTCTCCGATCTCCCCCGGACAAACTTCCTCTCCATCCTCTTTGACAACCCTCACTCGGGTATTGACCAGTTCCCTTCCACAGGAAGCCAGACGTTTGGAACGGGGGTCGGTTTCGTCGTCGACGTGATCCTTATTGGAGAGGGTTGTGAGAAGATAGGTCTCTGTCAACCCGTAAACCTGATACATGATCGGCCCAAAAACCTTGACGGCCTTCTTAAGGACCTCCAACGGCATGGGGGCTGCCCCATAGGAGAGGCACCTCAGGCTGCTGAGGTCATAACGGTCGATACCCGGATGTTCCAGCAGTCTAAGGATCATAATCGGGACGGAGTTCCAGGTCGTAATTTTTTCCTTTTCAATGGTTCGAAGCACAAGTTCGGGTTCAAAACGCCTTGTAACCACATTAGATCCGCCCACAAAGAAATGGGCAAGCATGGGCCATATAGGCGCAATGTGGGAAAAGGGCGAGGTACTAAGGGTGATGTCATCCTCATTGATTTTAAAATCAATGACCATATTTATGGTCGCGAAAAACAGATTTCGATGAGTGTACTGAACTCCCTTGGGTCTTCCGGTGGTGCCACTGGTGTAGTAAAGGGTCAACAGGTCGTTTTCAGCTACCGTTGTCTTGGGTCTTTCACCATTATGCTTTTGAATGAGATCTTCATAGTTCATTCCTTCTGCTGATGTCTGTTCCAACCATATGACTGACTCCAACCCTTTACTATTTTTTTGAAGTTTTTTGACCATTTCCTGATAATCGGGGTGGGCCATGATAAACCTGGGTTCTGAATTTTCGATCAAATAAGAAAGCTCTCTGGCGGTTAACCTGTGGTCCAAAGGAACGAGCACCCATCCTCCCTTTGTAAGCGCCATAAAAATCTCTGCATAGCGATGACAATTGTGAGAGAGAGTAGCGACCCGATCGCCTCTTTTTATTCCCATGGCCATCAGGGCGGCCACAAGGCTGTTAACCCTTTGTTCCAGTTCGAGATAGCTTAAGGAAACCCCTTCATCCACACAGGTAATGGCCATTTTGTGAGGATGTCTTCTCACATTCCTTTCCAACAGGCCCCCAAGTGTCATCATCATACCTCTCTGAATTGAAGCCCATGAAAATCCAGGCTAAGAAGAAAAATGATGAGTATAGGGAAATTGATTTTACACGTCAAGGCTGAGCTGGGTTATGGTTTTGTTGAAGGAGTAAGAGTTAGCGGAATCGTTAATTATTATTACGACTTTCAATTTGACACAAAAATCCAATTTCCCTATAATCGCGTATTAAGAAAACAGTTTGTTATAGAAACGGGGAAAGCGTTTTCAAAATTCCGTCAAAGGGGCTGGCCTGAAAACGTTCCTAAATTATAAAAAGGGAGGTGATAAGATAAAAAGGGATCCTATTGAGGCTCGAAAAGGGCATCTGAACCTTGGACGTCCACGTAGATGCGAGTTGCTCACAAAGTGAATTTCAAAAACACAAGGAGGGCTGAACATGATTAAAGGGTATTGTGGAAAAATCTTACGGGTGAATCTAACCAACAAAAAGACATGGGATGAACCCCTACCTGATGAAAAGGTTCTCAAGAAATACATTGGCTGTTTCCCGTTGGGATTGTGGTATCTTGACAAGATGGTCAAGCCCGGCACACATCCCCTCGATCCCGAAAACCCGATGATATTTCTCACCGGACCTCTAACCGGAACAGCCGTTCCCTCAGCTACCAACACCACACTTGTAACCCTACATGCCAGCACAAAAAGAACTGCGGGCCGTTCACACACCCACGGTTATTTTGGACCTTATCTGAAGTTTGCGGGCTACGACGGAATTATTGTTGAAGGGGCTGCAAAGGCCAAGGTTTATCTTTACATCGATGAGAAAGGGGCTGAAATACGGAGTGCCGATAAGTTTTGGGGCATGGATACTCACGAAACCGAGACCGCTATCAAAAAGGAGATTGGCGAAGATCATACAAGTGTTGCGGCTATCGGTCCCGCAGGTGAGAATCTATGCTTTGGGGCCCTCATTGAAAACGATTTCCATGCCTCCTTTGCGCATTCAGGCGTCGGGACGATTATGGGCTCCAAAAAGCTAAAGGCCATTGCCATCAAAGCAAAACCAAGGGGGAAGGTGGCAGTTACAGATGCCGATAAATTAAAAAATGTGGCCAAGGAGTGGCGTGCCGCTCTTAAGACCAGTGAGGTGACCACCTTTCTTTCCAATGCAGGTATCCCGAATGACGAATATGTGGGGGTCAAGGAAGTGCTTGAAGTCTTGACGGCCAAGAATCTGACAACAACCATTCTTCCTGAATTCGGACGTGGCATGGCCTCCCATGACATCAAACCTGTTGCATGCTGGAGGTGCCCCACGCGCTGTAAGTACGAGGTGAAGATTACCTCGGGACCTCACAAGGGATTTGTGGCAACACTGGCAGGCGGGGGAGAAAACACAGAGGGCGCTGCATCCATTATGGGGATCACGGAATCAGGGACCATCTTTTATCTGACCGATTTGAATGACAGGCTCGGTTTTGACACAGCTGCCTCCGGGTGTGCGATGTCGGTTGCCTTTGAGGCGTTTGAGAAGGGTCTTATTACCAAGGAAGACACGGATGGTCTCGAACTTACCTGGGGTAATGCGGAGGCCGCAGAAGCGCTTTTGCGCAAGATGGCCAACCGGGAAGGATTTGGAAATGTGGTTGCGGATGGCGCGCTTCGCGCGGGAATGAGGCTTGGTATTCCCGAGGCGGCCATTCACATCAAAGGTGCCGCCATGAATCTTCATGATTGGCGGGCTGCATGGGGGGTGCTTGTTGGCCAGATTGTAGGCGCTGGTTCCGGGTGGGCAGGTCCGGGCGAGGATTGTTGGGCAACAGAGCCGGATATCGGGTATCCGGAATTTACTAACCCTGTTACTGCCAAAGGTAAACCAGAGGAGGTTTTTAAATCTACCGTTCTCAAGTTTGGTTACGGAGATGCGCTTGGCTGTTGCTGGTTTGGCTGCTGGGGTGTCAATGGGGTCACAAAACTTGGTGCTGATGCCATGTCAGCTGCAACGGGCTGGAAGATGACAAAGAAAGATCTCCTGTTGGCAGGTGAAAGGGCACTCACTCTTGAAAGGATATTCAACTTGCGCATGGGGCTTACCGCTGAGGATGATATCAATGTGTCGCCCCGAATTGTTTCCACTCCAGATGGTGGAAAAGGGAAGGGCAAAACTATAGCCCCCTATGTGGAGGGCCTTGTCCGTGATTACTACGAACAATGTGGTTGGGACATATTGGAAGGTAAACCTTATAGAAAAACTTTACAAAGACTGGGGCTTTCTGAATATGCCAGCGAACTTTGGGGAGATTAAGAAAGCTGTAAATCAATTAAGTGCTTTATAAAAAACCCCTGGTAGGAAATGAATCCTGCCAGGGGTTTTTGTTTTATAGCATGTTTCGGCGGCTTTCTCAGCCACACGATCTCCCGTAACGTTTAGAGACCACTTATGAGCGAACTTATAACTGCGATTTTGGCGGTTTCCTCTATCAGTTCGGCGATATTTTGCGCCTGTTTCACCCCCTCCCCAACAGAGACAATCCCATGACCGGTCAAAAGGGCGGCATGAATCTTCCCCTCCGTAAATGCATCACACAGCCACTGGGCCAAGTCGTCGCTTCCTTCTTTTGCGGCAGAGATGATGGGGACTTTCATTAAAATACGCCTGGCCTGCACAGTTTGTAGCGGGATTTCTTTTCCCAGCACTGCGAAAGAGGTAGCATAAGGGGGATGATAATGGATGATTGCCCCCACGTCTTCTCGAACACCATAGATGGCCAGATGAAATCCCATCTCCTTGGTGGGTTTTCCTTGCCCTTCGACCACATGACCGGACGGGTCAACAATAAGCAAGTCATCCTCTTTAAGATCATAAAGGGACAACCCACTCGGTTTGACCAGAAAGGTCTCAGGGTCTAACCGGATGCTGATGTTGCCCCCGGTAGAAACCTGCAGACCCAGGCGAAACGCCCTTTTACAGATTGCTATAAACTCTTGCCGTTCTGACAGCCACGAAAGCATGATTTTTCTCCATCACGCGCAAAAAATTTTTGTGCATCAACTTTATCCGGGTTAGGGGTAAACCTCCTGCTCGTAGACTCCCTGGCCGTGCCCGGTCAAAACCACATCAGCCCTGTCGATGATTTTTTCCATGCTTTCGAACATCTCAAAGACGTTTACATACCGGCCCATGGGAGTGAAGGGCAAGTTACGGTGTTTATCAGGTTCCAGGTTTTGATCCGCAAAGACCGCATCACCTGCAATTACATAAACACCTCGCTCGGTCTCTACAGCCACTGACTGGTGTCCCGGGCAGTGACCGGGGGTGGGGAACATGGTAATAAAATCGTTGTATTGATATTCTCCATCCACTGTTTCAAACGTCACATCCTTAAACGGGGCCTCAACATTCAGGTTTTCTGACTCATAGGATTTATAGTACAAGACATGGGGGTCCAAGGCAAAGTCCAGTTCCTTCTGGTGAACCCAGAATGTTGCATTCTTGAATAACCCCGTGTTTGCACAGTGATCCCAGTGGAGATGCGTAAAGATGACCGCGCCAATCTCCTCGGGTGTGACCCCCAGTTTGGCCAGTTTTTCGTCAATGCGAAATCCTTCAGGTTGATAGGAACCGGGGTGGTGCCAATCTGCCCGGCGGGTGTCACTCATCCCCGTATCGATCAATATTTTTTCAGTGCCGTCGGTTACAAGAAAAGAACTGGTTGGCACCTCCACTTCCTGGCCGTACCCGACGCCACCTGTTATATAAAGCCCTTTGTCGAGCCGAATAAATCCTGTATTGATGGGGTATATCTTCGCACTCATCGCATTTCCTCCAGGATACTCTAGTATTTATACGTATTTATTTTGTTCGCGCAAGTTTTTTCTTGACGCGCAATTGGTCGCACTATAATATTATCATAATATTTATGGCAAGGGGTTTTTTGCCGCCTGAATTATTCCGATTTAACCTTGGGAAAACCAATTCCCCAACTCCGAGCAACAGAGATCGATGGTAGAGATCGTTGGAATGGAATCAAAAATTGATAACAAATGTTAATGGCGCTGCATGTTCAAGATAATGTTAAAAAAGGAGATCGCCTGTTATGACCTTGCTCGATGTCAATAACGTGAGCTTGGCATTTGGCGGGGTACAAGCCCTTTCTGAGGTCTCCTTTACCGTGGATGAGGGCGAGATTTTTTCGATCATAGGTCCCAATGGCGCTGGCAAGACAACCCTTCTCAACTGTATCTCAGGGGTCTACCCCCCCACTGGCAGCATCCGGATGGAAGGGGTGGAAATGGTGGGAAAAAAACCCCATAAACGACCCAAACTCGGTGTCACCAGGACCTTTCAAAACATCGCGCTTTTTCCAGGAGAAAGCGTGATCGACAATGTCCTGGTTGGGAGCGACTATATGCTTCGGTCAGGTGTGCTGAGGACCTGCCTCTATTGGACCCCGTTGGGATGTTCAGCCGGTGAGGCAAAGGCGCGAGAAGCAGCTATAGAGGTTCTGGGGATTCTGGGCCTCGAGGGGTTTGCTGACGAACCAGTGGCCGATCTCCCATATGGAAGTCAGAAACGGGTGGAACTGGCCCGGGCAATGGTTGGAAAACCAAAACTCCTACTGCTTGATGAGCCCACAGCGGGCATGACCACCACTGAAAAACAGGAGCTGGCAGAACAGGTTAAGGTGCTAAACGCCGATCATGGGGTAAGCGTGGTTATGATCGAGCACGACATGGGCGTTGTAATGAAAATGTCTCACAGGATCATGGTCCTGGATTTTGGAAAAAAAATCGCCGAGGGTAGCCCCGCCGAAGTGACGGAGAATCCCAAGGTGCGTAAGGCCTATCTGGGAGAAGAATCTTAGTTCTTACGGAGGTTTGGCAAAACAGATGGATTACTTTCTGGCTTTGGTAATCAATGGAATCATTGTTGGGAGTATATACTCCGTGGTCGCCTTGGGGTTGGTGCTTATTTACAAGGCCACAGAGGTCGTAAACTTTGCTCAGGGCGAGCTGTTGATGATAGGCGCCTACATCTGTCTCGAAATCATTGTCAAGACCGGCATGCCTTTTATCCCCGCCTTTTTGATGGCCCTTGGTTTTATGGCTATCATGGCGCTGGTCATTGAACGTGTAGTCCTCAGAAAAATGATGGAAGCACCGGTTATGTCGGTCATCATGGTTACCGTTGGCATCGGCGTCATTTTGCGTGCCATCGTCATAGGTGTATGGGGAGCCATCAGCATACCGTTCCCGGAGATTTTCTCCCGTGAAGGGGTCTCCCTGGGTTTTATTACCATAGGCCAGGTCTACATCTGGTCCTTTGTGCTGACGCTGATTTTTATGGGACTATTTGGCGCCTTTTTTAAGTATACCCGGATTGGGCTGGTCATGCGGGCCACGGCAAGCTCGCGCAAGGCAGCCGAAAGTATGGGTGTTCCGCTCACAAAGGTATTTGCCCTTGCCTGGGTCATCTCGGCCGTTGTCTCATGCGTCGGCGGGGTGTTGGCAGGCAATATCGCTGGACTTTCACCTGAACTCAGCTTTTATGGAATCAAGGTCTTCCCGGCGGTCATCCTTGGGGGACTGTACAGCATTGTTGGCGCGAGCATCAGCGGGGTCATCATAGGGGTGCTTGAGAACCTTGGCGGGGGCTATATAAAGGATTTGACCGGTATCAGAGGCTTGGGTCCGGTGGCACCCTTTTTTGTCCTGATAGGTATCTTATGGATACGACCTACCGGCCTATTTGGCAAAAAGGAAATTGAACGGGTTTGAGACGGTATATGAATTCGAACAAAAGGAGTAATTATTCAAGACCCCTACTGGCCACCCGGCACGAACGCATAGGGGCGATTGGCCTTATCGTGCTTGTGGCTGTGGTTTCCCAGTTCTTGGACGACTACCTTCTGACACTTCTTACAACCATCACTATTTTTGCGCTGGTAGGGATGGGCCTCAATTTACTCATGGGGAACACCGGACTCATCTCCATTGCTCATGCCGCATTTATGGGGGTCGGGGCCTTTTCTTCGGCCTATTTGATTCATGATGTTGGACTGCCGGTCCTGCTGTCTATCATCCTGGCCGGTTTGATTACATCGACAGTGGGCATGTTCTTCGGGCTACCTTCGCTCCGGCTAAAAGGCGTCTATCTGGCAATGGCCAGTTTTGCCGCCCAGATTATACTTTATTGGGCCTTTGAGGTGTCCCGCTGGTTTACCGGGGGTCAGGATGGCCGTTTTGTGGACCGGCCGACAATCCTTGGCGTCAGTTTTTTTGAAGGCAATCATTTTTATTTGTTTGTTCTTGCCTTTACGGTTATTGGCGCTGTAGTAAACCTCAATATTCTCCGCTCAAGGCTGGGGCGGGCCTTTTCTGCGGTACGGGACCGGGCAAT
>JAUVRS010000257.1 GCA_030597505.1 Desulfobacteraceae bacterium | reverse complement strand
GGGGGCATGCTCCCCGCGGTGCCCACCACCAGCATTCCTTTTTGGGAGATTCGGTCGAGCACAGGAGAAACCAACGCCGTGCCGGCACCCTGTTTTGTATGGACACAACCCGAAACAAGGACCAATGCCATGAGCAACATGATGAAAACTTTCACCGATTTCATATTTTTACCTCCTTTGTGAGTAAATATCACTTTAGGTCAATATTTCTAAGAAGAGACCAAAACTCAGTGCCTCGACCAAATTACCTACTGAAAGAATGTCTTTTGGTCCAAATTTTCCTCGCGGAAAAAATACAGAAAGGTTCCTGCCACGTGGACGGAACCCAAAAGATGTTTTCTAAGATTGAGCCAAATTCAGATCTTAAGTTGGCTTGCTTGGTTTACGATTGGGGAGGAAGGAGCAGGGAACCGGGAAATAGAATGAAAACGTATCAAACCGTTCCCCGGCCCCCGGCCCTTATCCATAAAGCCTTGTCCATAAGGCGGTATTTCTATTCCACAAAACACGGTTGTTGAAACAAAATTCGCAATTTCCAGGACGTCAAATCACTTAGCGCCTTTTGAGGTCTTGGTCACCGCCTGAATGCGTTTGGCGGACTCGATCCTGTACGCTCTCTTCCCTCAAACCCATGACCAAGGCAGGCTGAGAAGAGTTTTGATTATGGTTTGATGCGGTCGTTGACCAAGGCAGCCATTTTTTCAGCATCCCCCAGGTATTTTCCCATCTTTAGTGCCTGATCCTTGTTCATCTGCACAGTTGCAGCGGCGTCAGATTTTTTTACACCAACTTGGAAACTCTTGCCCCGCGCCGAAGAAGAAAAATACACCCTATAGTCTCCCGCAGAAGCCATGTCCTCGGACTTCCCTACCGGGCTTTTTTTCTGTTTGTTGTAATATTCTTCGGTAGTCTTCAACACGGCGCCAACCGCCTTGGCCTGGAAAGGCGTCATGGATAGACGTCCGAGCCCTCCTCCCGGGCCTCTCAAGATTATTAAAACGCCGCTTGGGTTTTTCTGAACGGCCATACTTACATCACCCACCTTAACGACACGCCAGGTAAAATCGTAGTCATTGATAGTGTACTCCTGGGCATTGGCAGTACCAAAAAATATTGACAGACCAACCACGCTCAAAACCAAAAAGATTTTCTTGTACATGTTGTACTCCCTTGTATTTATAAAATTTATGGAAAAACGGTCGTCTGTTTTGACAGTTTTAGGTCTACTACTTATATTTCCTGTCTAACAGCCTTTTCTAGGACCTTTCATATTCCTTCTTAGTAATCACCCCCTTTTTGTATGTGGCCTCAAGATCCAATAGTTCCTGTCCCAAGATTAAATAATCTGATCCTCCAAGTCTTTACATAAAATTACCACAATTGTCATTTCTTGTAAACATTGCCGATTTCGAGTCTTTAAAGGGATATCTGGAATCGTAATTGGAAGATATCGGCCCTTCCATTGTCAATCAATGGTTCGGCCCGGTCCCTGACCTCGGCATGGATATAGTTAAACATAAAACGGGTTTTTCTGTTGAGATACCAGTTGACGCCAAGGGTGAGGTTTCCTTCCTTTCCTCCCTTTATGTCCTTGCTGTTCAGGTCCAGATAGGAGACGCGCAGGCCCAATTCCCATGCTCCCCAGCCTTTTTCAAAAAAATGGAAGTCATGGTTGGGGGTGACCCCCAGGAACACACCCCGGGATCGATCGTAGCTTCGATGTTCACCGGTGAGGAAATAACTGGCGTACCCATAAAATCCCCAGAACCGCGGATTCCCCACAGCGTTTGCATCGGTAAAGGCATGGAAACACTCCCCTTGGAAAGAAAGGGGGCCGGAGACCATTGCCAGTTCACCATGAAAGAGATCCATACCGTTCGTTGGGAACTCTCCGGTGTTGACAAGCACGTCGTTGGTCAGGCGGGACTCGGGATGTGTTCTTAGCTTCAAATCAGATTCGGCTCTCTGGTCATTTCGAAATTGGTGGCTATAGGAAAATCCCAGGTGAAGCAGCGTCTGACCATTGTCTGCATACCTGGGAAGGCCCGTGATACGCGCGGTGAGGGCAGTCCCAAAGGCCTCAGTCAATGCATCATTGAAATCCCCGACATCACTAAAAGACCCTGTGAGCAAAAAGGCCCCTGCCGCCCAGGTCATCCGATCTTCAAAGACCGAATTGCTCCCCATGATCCCAATGTTTCTCCCTACTGCCAGAGCCTCTGTGGCCAAGGCCCTTTCCATAAAGGTGATATCAGCGAGGCTGGTCAATCGCTCAAGAGAAATTGGCTCTCTGAAGTGGCCTGCCTTTATTTCGCCAATAAAAGGGGTTTTGCTGTAAGCGATCCAGATATCTTTGATGTCCCCAACACTGGCAAAGTCCATGTCAAACTTGAAATAGATGTCATCGTATGCGATTCCCGTAAGGATCACTCTCAGGTCACGGAAATTTCCTTCTCCCCCCTCAAGATCGGGAAATGCATCTTGTAACGCCTTATCAGCCCCAATATAGCCGCCATCGACCATGAGCCTGCCGTCCAGCTTGATCCTAACGTTATTTTTGGGTGTGACCAGATGGAACCCATCCTCCCAGTAATAGTGATCCCCAAGGGGATCATGCACCCCTGTTTTGGCTCGTTCTTTTATCCTCTCGAAGAAAGGGCGGTCGGCTTCAGAAGGCAAGGGAGAGGCTTTGAGAGGGCCTGAAGACGTCAATACGACAAACACCGTGGCAAAAAAAACAGCGATACAACTCAACCGGGGCAGGGCCATTTTCATACCGGTGCCCCACAACATTTTTTGTATTTTCTTCCGCTTCCGCAGGGGCAGGCGCAGAGATTGGGAAAAATAGCCATTCTCGAACAATCTCTTAGGGGGTTGTGCAGGCGCCAAAGACGACAAACCCTACCTGATCATCGGCCGCCGTAACTGTCATTTTCCCCGTGGCCTCAGTGATGACCATACTCCAGGCCTTACCGTTCTGAATGCCCTGGAGGATCATCTTTCCGTCCACACGCTCCATATTTTTGACCGCGGTGCTGAGAAATTTCCCGTCTCCCTTTTTTCCGGTTATCACCTTTTCCTTAAAATCAATCTTGAGAAACTGAGGGATGTTAATACTTTCGGCTGTCCCTGAAAGACATTCGTCACCCGGGATACAATCAAAGTCTTCCATAACCGCGCAAATCAACGGCTTTGAACCATCAAAGTCACTAGCAATGCTTGTTAATGGCAAGAAAAAAATAAACAACATCAGCAAAATCATTCTTTCTGCTTTATTCATTTCACTCCCTCCTAATCCGGACAGACCGGAACCGAAAAGGTCTCGCGCAAAGGCGCTGAGATTATACGCCGTTGACGACCCTGGAAGTGCCGCCACCTCTCCATCTCTCCTCTGAAATCATTTTACCGTGTATCCTCTTCCTTCCAGACATGCCCCAAAGGCCCGGTCATAGGTACCCCGTTTTTGCTGGTATGAAGTTGCCTGTTCCTCGGCCCATTGCTCCTCCGCCTGTTGCTGGTTCCTGGTCTGGCTGCGTCTCCGCATGCCACCGATCAAGGCCCCGGAGGCGGCACCAATGGCAGCCCCTTTGCCCGCATCACCAGCTATTGCTCCACCAACTGCCCCCACTGCAGCGCCTCTTCCCGCTCCCCGTACCAACCCTCCTCGTCTGGGCTGCTGTTGGGGGGGTGGAGCAGTTGCCTGGGGCTGCTGCATCGGGTCAAACCCGGTCTGATCTTTGGCCCACCTGTAACACTCATACTTGTCTTTTTCCAACTGCTCCTTGCTCTGGCCCTTGGTCGGGTAAATAAATAAATCCTGCGCCAAGGCGGGCCCTGCAATAAATATTGCGACACACAGCAAGATCCCAAACTGAATGGTTCGTTTCATGATTTTTTATCCTCCTCTCGTGTCATATGATTTTTTTAAATATCCCCAAACAACTTTATCTCAAAATCCAATTTAGGGAAACCCATTTAGTGAAAAATCATTCTTATGTTCTCAACGTTCTGGCGCATGATCGCAACAAAATCTCCCTTTTCCGGCACATTCCCACAAGGATCAAATACCAGACTGTTGATTCCTATGGATTCCAGTCTTTTCACAGATTCCTGAAAAGGGACTGCCTCCCAGATTATCCATCTGGCAGGGTGGTGTTTCAAAATGGATTGCAATTCAATCCACTGCTCGGCATTGGGTATTTCATCCGGTTCCCAGTGGAGGCTCTTGATGTTCAGACCATAGCGTCTTGACAGATAGTCGTAAACGGGATGGGATGCCAGGAGCGGAAGTGTTGGGTTATTAGATACAATTGCTTTGATTTCTCCATCAAGGGCCATGAGGTCCTTTTCAAGTGATTGGTAATTTTCCTGAAACGTATCGTGCAGTTTCGGCT
>JAUVRS010000293.1 GCA_030597505.1 Desulfobacteraceae bacterium | reverse complement strand
TAGATCAGCAAGGGACGATGGACCATTTTCAAGGGTGAAAGCGTATTTAACATACGGTGAGGTCTTGAAAATGGGCCAGCGTTTCTTGATGGCCTGATATAGAGCGAGCAAAGCGGTTTTGGGCCAAATATTTATGCAACGTTAGGGTGTACTGTTCATGGGGTTAATCCCCTGACACCTTGGCCTCAAGTTTTTTGACCAGGGCTTTAAAAGAAGACCTTAAAATTATGCTGTTAAACTGTTTCCGGTAATTGTTGATAAGACTGACCCCCTGGACGGATATATCATAGATAAACCATTCACCACCTTTTTTCCTAACCCTGTACTTTACGGGAATTTCGGTCTCTTTTTTTGTCACAATCTTGACAGTAACGATACCATACTTCCCATCGGTCCTCTCTCCCATATAAAAGACCTTTTCACCCGAATATCCCCCAACCCGGTCCATATATGTCTGTTCCAGGAGTTTTCCAAAAAGATCGATAAAATGGCCTTTTTCCTCATCGGTTCTCTTTTTCCAGTGCCTTGCCAGGGCCCTGCGTGACATCTCCTTCCAGTCAAAACGTTCGTCCACAGCCCGACGAACAAGCCTGCTTCTTTCGCCCTTTTTTTCAGGTCCTTTTAATGTTGGATCCGCAATAATCGCGATAATTTTGTCGGTTGTTTTTTTTATCTCATTGGTTGCCTCGCCAGCAAATGAAACTGACGAAAAAACCATGGGCAAAGCGAGCCAAAAGATCCCGTACCATAGACACCTTTTAATCATACACACATCTCCTCTTTGCAATCACCTCATTGGTAAAACACCGGACTAGCCGCAGAAACCAAGGGTCCCGCACCAGCACAAGAGAACAGAAACGAAAAACCCGTGTTGCCGGCATTCTTTTAGAGTTTTCCAAAGATATAGCTGGAGATCAATTGTTCCAGATCCACCGGCGGTTGAGTGTCGCGGATCCTGCCTCCGGGACCAATGAGTTCGTCAGCGCCCCCGGGGGTAATTTCTAAGTATTTTTCACCAATCAATCCTTTGGTCTTGATGGAAGCGATGGCATCTTCCTGGATCTCAATATTCATGGGGAGGTTGATGGTAACCCGAGCCTGATAGTCGTCAAGCACAACCTCTTTGACACGCCCCACTTCCACCCCTGCTATTTCGACCGATGAACCGCTCTTGAGTCCTCCACTGCTTGAGAAAACCGCCTCGATTTCATAACCTTCACCCCCCAGGATCTCCATCCTTCCAAGCTTGATTGAGAGATAACCCAGACAAAGAATCCCGGCAATCATAAACAAACCAACGGTCAACTCAAGATCAAATTTTTTCATTTCTCTCTTTTGCCTCCCATAAAACGCGAGCCCTTTGGTTCCCACCCTGTAACTTTTCAATGGGTTTGGAAACAACAACCCGAAGAGTTTCGAAAAGAGGTTCGGCTGTTTCTAGAAACCGCCTTTAAAAAGGTTACCCCAATTATTAATCCAGTTGTTAACATTTCGCAATACTCTGATGCCCGGCCTAGGCATCTAATACGCAATAGCGCCTTCTATCCCCGCGTCAAGAAATTCCCTTACTACCGGATCTCTTGACGAAACAAATTCCTGAGGATTCCCCTCCGCCAGAATGGTCCCCTTATGGAGCATTGCAACCCTGTCCACAATGGAAAAAACTTTTGGGATCTCGTGGGTCACGATGAGTCCGGTGAATGCCAGTTTTCGGTGACAGGAATCAATAAGCCGAAGAATGGCAAGCCCAATCACCGGGTCCAAACCCGTGGTTGGCTCATCAAAAAGCATGATTTCCGGGTCCGTTATCAAGGCCCTGGCAAGGGCCGCCCGTTTCACCATACCCCCGCTGATCTGTGATGCATACTTGTGCTCTGACCCTGAAAGCCCAACCTGTTCAATCTCCTTAAAGACCCGCTTTTGGATAAGTTCATCACTGAGTCTGGCCTTTTCTTTCAGGGGAAACGCCACATTCTCAGACACGGTCAGGGAATCAAACAGGGCGCCCCCTTGAAACAAAAAACCGAGTCTCCCCCTCAACTCTTTTAGATCTCTACCACGAAGCGTGCTTATCTCTTTTTTATTTACCACGATACGCCCACGGTCCGGCCGCATTAGTCCCGCAACATGTTTTAAAAGGACACTTTTGCCGCTGCCGCTCCCCCCAATAAGGGCAACGACTTCCCCTTTGTTGATCTGAAGCGAAACACCCCTCAGGACCTTGTTTCCATCAAAAGATTTATGTAGGTCTTCAATTTTTATCATAATTAAATATCTTAAATTTATGCTACTTCTCAATAAGTCCGCAACAAATAACAGGATTTCTGGAGTGGGGTTCGGGTGTTTCTTTTCGGTGCTCTCTCAAAAGGGATTTACTTCTCACTTTCGCAGTGGCTGATATTTGGGGTTTTCTCCTGAACCCTTATTGGCTTCTCCATGCTTCCGGTAAAATCCCAAATATCAGTCACGCTACGATGACTGGTTTAGAGAGCAACGAAAAGAAACAGCTGAACCCCACAGCGCCCGAGATTATTGAGAACTTGCAAATTTATTCGTTAACAAACTGAAATAGCATATATATCTCAATAAAGCAGACCCATTCCTCCAGACACCCTGCAAACTTGCCGCTGTGTTTGTCTAAAAGAGTAAAGACGTCATGAAATAGTCCCACACCAGAATCAGTACAGATGAAAGAACCACGGCCTGGGTTGTGGCACTGCTCACTCCTTCAGCGCCAAATCCGGTAAAAATTCCGGTGTAGTATCCCTTAAAACAAGAAACCCATACAATGATGACACCAAAACTGAGAGATTTGTAAATCCCCTCCATGATATCCTTCATTTCCACATAGTTTGCCATCTCCCCGAAATAGGTTCCGGCCCCCACTCCCAAGAGCTTCCCGCCGATCAGATACCCGCCGAAAATACCCATGACATCAAAAATGGCTGTCAGCAGGGGCAATCAAATTATCGCTGCCAAGAGATTGGGCACCATGAGATAACGGTAAGGGTTGAGCCCCATCAGTTCCAAGGCATCGATCTGTTCGCTGATGCGCATGATCCCTATCTCGGCGGCAATAGCGGAACCTGCCCTGCCCGTGACCATCAATGCCGTAATAACGGGTCCCAACTCCTTGATCAGGGCAAGCCCCACCATCGGCCCCAGAAAGGCATCGGAACCAAAACGGCTGAGGCTGTAAAACCCCTGAAAGCCCAAAACCATCCCTGAAAACCCCCCGGTTAGGAGAATCACGATTATGGACTGAAACCCGATAAACCGGATTTGTTTTAAAAAACGGTTAAACTTTAGGGGTGGAATAAGGGCATAGAAAAAGGTCTGGACCAGAAAAAGACCCATAACCCCCAATCTCCGTAAATGGCTGAGCGTCCCGGCACCCAGTTTCCTGACAATAGACATGGGCCCAAGTGTTGCAAAACTTATCCAGGAAGTCAAAAATTTTCGTAACCTGTCCAAACCAAATTCCAACATACACTATGACATTGAAATTCCCACTGGTTTGTAATAAATAGGAATTTACTTGAGAATAAACCCTAACGTTGCATAAAATTTGAGTTCAAAACGCTATAGATTAGATCAGCAAGGGACGATGGACCATTTTCAAGGGTGAAAGCGTATTTAACATACGGTGAGGTCTTGAAAATGGGCCAGCGTTTC
>JAUVRS010000234.1 GCA_030597505.1 Desulfobacteraceae bacterium | reverse complement strand
GTATTCATCCCCTGAAATCGTCAGACACCTGGCCGAAAATGGTCTTTTGAAAATGAGTCTGCCAACCGAGTATGGCGGAATAGACGCCGATTATACCACCATTGCCGCTGTCGTGGAGGAACTGGCTAAGGTGGATGCCTCTGCAGCCATGATCGTCTTTGTAAACCAGACGGTCATTCAAATTTTGAGAGACTGGGGAAGTGAGGCGCAAAAGACCGAATTTTTTGGCCGTATGTCATCTGGTGACAAGATAAACGCCTTTTCTCTGACAGAGCCTGGTTTTGGATCCGAATCCGGTTCTATTCAAACACGGGCGGTCAGGGAGAGAGAACATTATGTGGTAAACGGCACCAAGATCTTTGTGTCAAACGGTGATATCGCCGATTTTGTGGCCCTCATGGTACGTACCGGAGAAGGTGAGAGACATAGAGGTCTGTCCGCCTTGTTCGTGGAGAAAGGGACCGAGGGGTTTTTAGTGGGAAAACACGAAAACAAGCTGGGACTAAGGGGTATAGACCTGGCGGAACTCATATTTGAGGATGCCAAGGTGCCGGAAGGGAACCTGGTCGGTGAGAGGGGAAAGGGTTGGGATATTCTCATGACAACCGCGGCGGATTTTCGGGCCTATGGGCCGGGTGCAATGGCGGTTGGATTGGCCCAGGGTGCCCTTGACTACGCAGTGACGTATGCCAAAGAGAGGATACAGTTTGGTGTCCCAATCGCTAACCACCAGGCCATTCGGTTTATGCTGGCCGATATGTGTATCAAAATAGAGGCGGCAAGGAGTCTCCTTTACCGTACAACGATGACCATGGACGTTGGGTCTTCAGTGTCATCTTCGCGAGGCCGTCTTACGTCTGCAACCAAGTGTTTTGCCTCGGATGTGGCCATGGAGGTAACCACTGATGCCGTTCAGGTTCTGGGAGGCTACGGGGTTATGAAGGATTATCCCGTAGAAAGGATGATGCGGGACGCCAAGATGATCCAGATATTTGATGGAAGCAATCAGATACAACGGGTTATTGTGGCCAAGAGCCTGTTTTCATGAATACCGGTCCCAATAAATAAACAGACTGTGACACCGACCCAAAATGATGGGCACAAGGGGGCTTGCAAAAAAATCCCGGTCTTGGCCCCAGTTTTTTCCATGGAGCGCGAGACCGGGGGTGCACTTGAAAGAAGCCCTTAAACTCCGGTTTCGATTATTTCCACCTTGATCATCATATCACCCTGTTTGATTGAATTCACAACCTCCTGACCCATTGTTACCTTGCCAAATACCGTGTGTTTGCCATCCAGGTGGGGCTGGGGCGAATGTGTTATAAAAAACTGGCTCCCGTTGGTATTTGGCCCCGCGTTTGCCATGGATAAGGACCCGGTTTCATGTTTCAGCGGGTTCCCCTCCACCTCATCTTCAAATCGGTATCCTGCACCTCCTCGCCCCGTACCTGTCGGGTCACCTCCCTGAACCATGAAATCGTTGATTACCCTGTGAAACGATATGCCATCATAAAAACCCTCTTTTGCCAAAAAGACAAAATTATTGACTGTCATTGGAGCATGTTCCGGATAAAAAGCTATCTCAATGGTTCCTCTGTCGGTTTCTATCACCGCCTGATATGTCCCCTGGGGGTCGATCAGCATCTCAGGTGGATTGTCCCACTGTCTTGCAGCCATAAATTACTCTCCTTTTCCTTAATATGCTTAAAAAGCGCGATAATTCCCATCGTTACCACGTGGGATTCAAAAAGCCGAAAAGCTTTTGCAGCGGTCTTATTAGCACATAGCATTTTATATTGCACTTTTTAAATCAATGTCTAAATTTTAAAACATGAACAACAAAAATCTTTATGTAGTCATGGTTGGCCTTCCCGCAAGGGGAAAATCTACCATTGCCCGAAAACTAAAAGAAAACCTGGCAAGGGATCATATAAAAACACGAATTTTTAATAATGGGGATTTAAGGCGAAAACTTGTCAATGAAGATACTTCCAGCCCGGAGTTTTATAACCCGAAAAACTCATATGGTTTGGCTATAAGAGAACAGATTGCCTTAAAAAATATCAATCGAGCAAAGAGTTTTATAAATAGAGGGGGACAGGTAGCTATTTTAGACGCCACAAATGTCAGCCTCAAGAGAAGGAAAAAAATTGTTCAATTGATTCCAAACCAACCGCTTCTCTTTATCGAATGTACAAATGACGACGAGGAGATCTTGAAGGCAAGTATAGAAAAGAAGGTGGCCTTTCCGGAGTTCAATCACTTGTCAAGGGAGGCTGCGATTCGGAGGTTTCATGAACGCATCAATTATTATTGTGGTATTTACACTTCTCTTAAGAACGAACGAAATTTTATCAAACTGAATTCTTTATACAACAAGATTTCTAAAGAGGAAATCACGGATGAAATACCTTATTACGACCGGGTAAGAGATTTTCTGGTTACCGATACCATAAAAAATCTTTTTCTGATAAGACATGGGGAAACCTACTTTAACCTTCAAAACAGGATCGGCGGGAATTCTTCTCTGACTGAAAATGGAAAAATTCAGGCTGAGGCAATGGCACGATTTTTTCAAAAAAAGAAGATCCCTTACATCTTTACCAGCCAGAAAAAGAGGACCATTCAGACAGCCGTTCCCATCAAAGAATTGCAGGAAAACTGTACTATGATTCCATTGGAAGAGTTCAATGAAATCGATAGCGGCGTGTGTGAATGTATGAGTTATGAGGAGATTCGAGAAAAAATCCCCCAGGTGTATATGACCAGAAAGAAGAATAAATACTCCTACATTTACCCGGAAGGGGAAGGGTATGTTTCAATGAAGGAGCGTGTGGACCGGGGAATCAAAAAGGCGATCTATCTGAGCGCCAACTCTGAAAATATAATGATCATCGGTCACAGGGCCGCAAATAGAATGATACTTTCACATTTTCTTTTCCGCAGAAAAGAAGATGTCCCCTATATCTATGTTCCGCAAGACAAATTCTACCATATCGCGGCCACCCAGTATAAGAAGATTTTCCAGTTAAAACCATATGGAATCTAATCATAAACGTGTTTGGACCATCCCATGATGTGGGGGCTCAAGTCCTTATATTGGCAACAGCTTTTTTAGAGCGTCATAAACTTTTTTATGATTGGGTACCGCCAGACCATATTTCTTGGCCTCCCTGATAATGTACCCCGTAAATGTCTCTAACTCTGCTGTTTTCCCTTTTTCAAAGTCTACCTGCATCGATGTTTTTGCCTCGCGGGGGAAGTTGCCCGCCTTTTCTATGGTTTCCGCTCTTATATCTCCCTGAAATTTTACGCCTTGGGAATCGGCTACCTGCAAGACCTCATCAAGAAGGGCACCCAGGAGTATTTTTCCTTCTGCGTTATCCAGGACTTCCCCGATTGATTTATCCAGGAATGTTGTGGCGTTTGCAAAGGGAGAGATAAACACAAATTTTTCCCATACAATACGCTTTATGTCTTCTGTATACACCACATCGATGTCTGCCCTTTTGAGTGTATTTTCGATTTGTTCTCCATCAACCTGATGCCCTGATTCTTTACCAAAAAACAATTTGCCAGTGCCACCAGCCTGTTTAACAACACCGGGCTCAACGATATGGACGCCGATATATACACAGCCGTTTAGCACTATCCCATCATGCAGGATAGACTGCAGCTTTTCAACGTTGTCTACTCCATTGAGCAAGGTAATAATGATCGTATTCTTATTTATGTTGGGAATAAACATGGTTGCGCTTTTCTCAAGATCATAGCTTTTTACACAAAATATGATTAGATCAAATACCCCGCAGCCGGATGGATTATCAACGGCCAGGTCAGGGGTGACTACAAATTCCCCTTTTTCGCTTATCAACCTCAACCCTGCGGTCTTTATTTTTTCAAGGTGATGACCCCGTGCAATAAAAACAACTTCGACATCTTTTTCATTAGAATACCGCCTTGCCAGCAACCCGCCATAATAACCACCCACACCGCCTATCCCCACAACCGCTATTTTCATATTCAATTCTCCTTTTCTCATGTGACCTGATCACCAAAAAGACAGATAATGGCATCAAAAATCTGACAATTCAAGTTGAAACCTGGCCGTGACGGGATGGAGACAATGGGAGCCTTGCTCTCTCAATAAAAAAAGGATATGGTTGCCGGAACGTAACATTGAAACTAAGGGTTCGCGCGAACCCTTAGGTGAGTATAGAGCCACCTTCGAGAAAAGAAAGGAGAAAACAGTGACCATAAAAACAGGAGATGATTACCTGGCCTCCATCAAATCCCTGGGTCTTGAAGCCCATGTAATGGGCAAGAAAACCGACCATTTGCCGGAGCACGGGTTGGTAAAACCTTCACAGCAGGCAGTCGCCCTCACCTTTGACGGTGCCCATGACCCTGAAACCTGTGAGCTTTTTTGTGTTGAATCCGATTTGTGCAATGACACAATAAACCGGTTTACCCATCTCCACCGGAGCACCGATGACCTGGTCAACAAGGTCAAGATGCAGCGTTACTGCGGGATAAAGACCGCCTGTTGTTTTCAGCGATGTGTCGGACTGGATGCTGCAAACGCCATCTTTAGCACCACATTTGAATGCGACCGGAGGCACAATACCGCTTATCATGAGCGTTTTAAAGATTATTGGAAATGGGTACAAACAGAAGATCTGGTGGTGGATGGCGCCATGACCGATCCCAAGGGCGACAGGGGGAAGCGGCCCAAGGACCAGATCGACCCGGATCTTTATTTGCGTGTCAAAGAACGCAGAAACGGCGGGGTTGTAATCAACGGGGCAAAGCTGCACCAGACAGGTATGCTCAATTC